>VBLA01000155.1 GCA_005879245.1 Deltaproteobacteria bacterium | reverse complement strand
CTCGCAGGTGCTGATCGATGGGTGGCCGGATGCCGAGCTGTTCGAGACGGTGGTCGGCGATGTCATTGCGCGGGCAGCCGGCGGCCATCCGCGCGTGCATGCCTTCGGCGAGATGGTCGCGCTGCTCTGGGCGGACGGGAAGCGTGAAGCCACCATACGTCTCGAGGAATTGTGGGACGCCCTCGCCGACCGGCGGTCGTTCTCGCTGCTCTGCGGCTATCCGATCGCCGCCTTCGGTGGCGAAGGCGACGGAACGTTGTTCCTCAGGGTTTGCGGAGAGCACTCGGAGGTCGTCCCGGCCGAGAGCTACCCTGCACTGGCCAGCCCGGACGAGCGTCTTCGTGTGGTCACGCACCTGCCGCAGAAGGCCCAGGCGCTCGAAACCGAGATGGGCCAACGGAAGGAAGCCGAGGCGGCTCGCCAGAAAACGCTGCGCGAGCTGATGACCCTCTACGCGATGGGGCGGATCCTCTCGGCCGAGCTCGACCTCCAGCGGTTGCTCCAGACCCTCACCGACACGGCCACGCAGCTGTCGGGTGCCCAGTTCGGGGCCTTCTTCTACAACGCGACCGACGACCAGGGCGGCCACTACCTCTACACGCGCTCGGGTGCGCCGCAGGAGGCGTTCGAGCAGTTTGGCACGCCGCTGTTCACCCCCACGTTCGCGGGGCAAGGCGTCGTACGCCTCGACGACGTGACGAAGGACCCGCGTTACGGGAGGAACGTGCCTCACCGCGGCACGCCGATGGGGCGCCTGCCGGTCAGGAGCTACCTGGCGGTCCCCGTGCGGGGGCGCACCAGCGAGGTCCTGGGCGGGCTCTTCCTCGGGCACCCCGAGCCCGGGGTGTTCACGGACGACGCGGAGCGCGTCGTGGTCGGGCTCGCGGCGCAGGCCGCCATCGCGATCCAAAACGCGCGGCTCTACGAGGCAGAGCGGAATGCCCGTGCCGAGGCCGAGGCGGGGAGCCGCGCCAAGGACGAGTTCCTGGCCATGCTGGGCCACGAGTTACGAAATCCCCTCTCCGCCGTGCGGAACGCGATCGTGACCGCGAGACTCGATCCGTCGCGCCAGGTCAGTGCGCTCGACATCGCGGGCCGGGGAGCCGATCAACTCGCACGACTGGTCGATGACCTCCTGGACGTGGCGCGTATCACGCAGGGGAGGATCGCGCTCCGCACGCAGCGGCTACCGATCGCCACCATCGTGGAGCGCGCCGTCGAGAGCGTGCGTCAGCTGATTGACGAACGGGCGCACACGATCAGCGTTCAGCTGCCTCCTCACGACGCGCACGTCGAGGGGGACTCGACGCGCCTGGAGCAGGTCGTCGCCAATCTCATCTCGAACGCGGCGAAGTACACGGAGCCAGGCGGGCGGATCGACGTGATCGTCGAGCGCCAGAAGGATGAGGTGGCGCTGCGGGTGCGGGACAACGGCATCGGCATTGGGCCCGACATGTTGCCGCGCGTCTTCGACTTGTTCGCACAGGCCGACCGCGGTCTGGACCGGGCGCAGGGCGGGCTCGGCGTCGGCTTGACCGTCGTGAAGCGGCTCGTGGACCTGCATGGCGGCCGCGTCGAAGCGCACAGCGACGGCATCGGGAAGGGCGCGGAGTTCGTGGTGCGCCTGCCGACCGTTCTTCCCGGGCGGGAGGACGCGGTGTCGAGTGAGGGGGCGGAGCGGGCGTGTGCGCGGGTCCTCCTCGTCGAGGACAACGGGGACGCGGGGGAGAGCTTGATGATGTTGCTGGAGCTGCTCGGGCATCGCGCCCGTATGGTGCACCACGGTTCCGCCGCGCTGGAAGCAGCCCGGGCGGACCCGCCCGACGTCATGCTGGTAGACATCGGACTGCCGGGAATCGACGGCTACGAGGTGGCTCGTCGAGTACGTCAGGACCCCGCTCTCCGCCACGTGGTGCTGGTGGCCCTCACGGGCTATGGGCGCGACGAGGATCGGCAGCGTGCGCTCGGAGCCGGCTTCGACCACCACCTCGTGAAGCCGGTGAACCCGGAGACTCTCGAGAGCCTCGTCGCTCGGCTGTCGCCGACGGCGACGCCTCCGCAGGGCCTGCGGCTCCATTGATGCGGTGGCCGTCGGCGTCGTAGAGCGAGGGCCGGCGCCATGTACACACACGAAGGCGGTTGCCACTGCGGCAACATGCGCTGGACGCTGACGAGCCGCCTCGCGGCCGCGCAGCTCCCGGTGCGCGCGTGCCAGTGCACGTTCTGCCGGAAGCAGGGGGCGCTCGGAAGCTCGGACCCGGCTGGCACTCTCCGCTTCGCGGTCCGCGACCCCGCCGCACTGCTGCGCTACCGCTTCGCCACCCGCACGGCCGATTTTCTTCTCTGTGCCGGCTGCGGCGTCTACGTCGGCGCGGTCATGGAGGAGGGCGGCCGCCGCTACGGCGTCGTCAACCTGAATTCATTCGACGCGCGCGCCGACCTCACCGCAAGCCCCGACGCGATGGACTATTCGGCCGAGGACGCGACGGAGCGTCGGGCGCGCCGTCGAGCGCGCTGGACGCCAGTGTTCGGCGACGAAGGGGGCGGCTAGGCCGGCCGTTCGGGGCTCCTCCCGACGGCCGTCAGACACTATCGCTCCCCGGTACGCGTCGAGCGCTCCCGGCGGGTGGTCCAGGTGAAGCGGGGTCGCTCTTGCTCGGTGAAGGCGCGGATGCCTTCCGCGACGTCCGGGCCGGCCTGCGCTTCGCGCTCCCACGTACGGGCGAGCTCGGCGTCGATCGCACCGTGGTCGACCACCGCGGCGACCATCTCCTTCGCCGCACGTTGGGTGAGCAGCGACAGCCCGGCCAGGGTCGTGCTGAAGGCGCCGGCCCGTTCCTCGAGCCCGCCCGGATCGTGAACCTCGTCGACCAAGCCGATCCGCAGGGCTCGCTCCGCATCGACGAGCTCCGCCGAATAGAGCAGGTACTTGGTGGCGGCGGCACCGATCAACTTCACAACCCGCTCGACCGCGAAGGCAGGGTAAACGATGCCGAGGCGCGCCGGCGTGATCCCGAAGCGGGCGCCGCGCTCGACGATGCGCAGGTCACAGGCGACGGCGATCTCGCAGCCCCCGCCGATGCAGAAGCCCTGCACGACGGCGACGCTCGGCTTCGGGAAGGTCGCGAGTGCGTCCTCGGCGGTCCGGTTCGCCTCCCGGTACGCGGCGCCGCGGGCGGGGTCGGCGAGCGCGGCCAGCTGGGCGATGTCGGCGCCGGCGCAGAAGTGATCGCCCGCCCCACGCACGACCAGGACCCGCACCGACGGGTCGTCGGCGAGCTCGCCGACCAGGCGCGCGATGCCCTGCCACATCGCCAGCGTGACCGCGTTTCGCTTCGCCGGACGGTTGAGCCAGAGCGTGGCGACCGCGTCCTCGCGGGTCACCCCCAGGGGCTCCTCGGAGGGAGGCGCAGCGCGGTGATTCATGCAGCCTTCCGCTCGCCGGTGATGGCGCGACGCCAGGCCCGGAGGCCGAACACTCCGAGGGGCGCTTGCAGGCCGAGGAGGGGCGAGGCATTTGGCGCCGGAAGGAAACCCTCGCGGACGCCGACGACTTCGGTGGCCAAGAATCCGAGGATGACCGGGACGACGGTGAGGAACACGGCTGCGCGCCGCTCCAGGGGACGCCGGCTCGCCCCGGTCCGCATCGCATAGAGAAGCGCCGTGGGGGGCACGTCGACGCCGAGCATCCCACGGGACACCGCGGGGGAGAGGAGGGCAACCACTGCCAGGGCGTCGACCACGGCTCCGATCCAGCAGAACGCCCGAAGCGCCGAGGCGTATCCCATCCTCTCCCCGTAGCACAGGAGGCGTCTTCGCGCGCCTCCTGCCCGCCCTCGGAGGACGATGCGCCTTGGAACCGACGGGGGCGCTAGAGCAGGGCGAGCACCTCCGCGGCCGCCCGCTCGCCCGAGCGCACCGCGCCGTCCATGTAGCCGTTCCAGTAGGTGGACGTCTCGGTGCCGGCCCAGTGGATGCGCCCGACCGGCTCTCGCAGCGCGGCGCCGAAGTCGATCAGCGTTCCCGGCGCGAGCACGGCCACCGGACACCCGCGGTTCCAGACCTCGGTGGACCAGTTGAACTCCACGATCTCGCGCGGGCTGAGCGCCTGGTTCCCGAAGTAGGTCGCGAGGTTCTGCAAGGCCGCGGCCTGGCGTTCGCCCTCCTGCCGGTTCTCCCACACCCTGGCCTCGTGCCCGCCGATGAAGCCCATCAGGACCCCGAAGCTGCCATCGGCCGGCGACGTGTCGAAGGTGACCTTGATCGGGCCGGTCTCGCTGACGGCCTGGCCCGTGAGGCCGGCGGCGCGCCAGAAGGGCGTGTCGTAGATCGCCTCGAACTTCATGAGGGTCCCTTGCGGCATGTGCTGCATGAGCTGATCGCGGAGCGGGGGGAGCGGCGGGTCGTACTCGATGCGTCCCGCGAGGGTGGGCGGAATGGCAACGATCACACGTTGCCCGAACGCCCGGAAGTGGCGGCCGGAGTAGACGGTCACGGGGCCCGTTGACGACTGGTCGATGCGATGCACCGGCTGGTTCAGCAGGACCCGCGCTCCGAGCTGGGCCGCGACCTGGAGGGGAACCATCTGGGCGCCCCCGACGAAGCGGCTCTCCTGCGCGCCGCCGGCGGTGTTGAAGTTGCGCTCGAACGTCCCCGGATTCTGCTCGTTTCCCGAGGCGGCGATGTAGAAGAGCGTGTAGAGGAGAGAGAGCTCGCGTGGCTCGCTGCCGAAGATCGCCTCCGTGGCCGCCGACGTGACGGCCATGAACTCGTCGCTCCCGCTCGTATTCGAGCGGAGCCAGGTGTCGAGCGTCTGGCGATCCCACTGCTCGGCGCTGGCAGACGTCCAGGGCGTGTCGACGGGGACGCTCTGCGACATCTGATCGAGCAGGGTGACCGCCAGCGCGATGTCCGGCGCCACGACGGGGTCGGGTGGCGCCGTGCCGAACGGCGTGTTGTTGGGGAACTCTTCGCGTCGACCGCCCCCGCCGACGAAGACGTTGTTGCCGGTGTTGTAGGTCGGGAACGTGCCGATGCCCACCTCGGTGGCGAGGGCCTGGATGTGATCCTGCGTCGGTCCGGTGAACATCCCGCCCAGCTCGGTGTAGCCACCACTGCCGAGCGCATGGTTGAGGACACGACCGCCGACCCGGTTCCGGGCCTCGAGGACGATGACCGACCGGCCGGCCTGCGCGATCTCACGCGCTGCCGTGAGCCCCGCAAGCCCTGCACCGATGACGATGACGTCGGCCGAGCGCCCCGCCGCCTGAGTGGACCTCGGCAGCGCCGCGAACGCCGCGGTGGCCGCCGCTCCGCCGAGCAGGCCGCGACGCGTGATCCCCTTCTTCGCCATCTTGCCTCCTTGCCAGTGCTGCGGGCTCGACCAGGGAGCAGGTGACCATAGCGCGTCGCCGCCGTGGCGCGGGTGCGCCCTGCGGGGGAGTCCGGTATCGGACGACGGGGGATTCGGCGCGGAATAAGCCGGGAGGGCCACGCCCGGGCGTGCTTGACGGCCGGCACAGCCCTGCGCGCGTGCTCTCGCTGCTGGTGATTCTTGCCGCGGCGCTCGGCTACCTCCTCTATCCGCTCTCGAGCGGGCGCTTCCACATCGTCGTCGACGAGGCGAAGATCCGCGCGCGCGAGCGCTATCTGGCCACGCCGCCGCGGGAGACGCCCACCCAGCGACCGAACATCGTCATCATCCTGGCCGACGACCTGGGGAAGACGGACATCTCGCTCTACGGGGGGCGGGTCGCGACCCCTCGCATCGATACCCTCGGCCACGAGGGCGCCACCTGCTCCGAGGGCTACATCACGTCGCCGATCTGCAGCCCCTCTCGCGCGGGCTTGATGACGGGGCGCTACCAGCAACGCTTCGGCCACGAGATCCAGCCGCACGAGCGCTACCCGCGGAACCGCCTCGAGTACTACCTCTTCAAGTACTTCCTCGCGACCGACGACTTCCGGGTCGCCGACCTGATCGCGTTTCCGCGCTTCGAGGACATCGTCCAGCAGGGGCTCCCGCTCTCGGAGGTGACGCTCGCGGAGGTGCTCCGGCGGCAGGGCTACCAGACCGCGATCATAGGCAAGTGGCACCTC
>VBLA01000154.1:5128-7393 GCA_005879245.1 Deltaproteobacteria bacterium | reverse complement strand
GTCGGCGGTGTTGAGGACGAGCTTGGTGAGGAGCTGGTTCTCGACCTCGCCCACCGTCGTGCCGCGCGCGTGGCGGAGCTTCGCGCCGACGACGAAGTCCTCGAAGTAGTTGTCGCGGCCGGTGAGCGGTGCGGGGTGCGCCGTCACGTCGACCGCTCCCCGAGCAACCGGTCGGAGATGATCCGGCGCTGGATCTCCGACGTGCCCTCGAAGATCGTCGTGAGCCGCGCGTCCCGCCAGTGGCGCTGGACGGCGTACTCGGTCGTGTAGCCGTTCCCACCGTGCACCTGGAGACCCGCGCTCGTCACGCGCTCGGCCATCTCGGTCGCGAAGAGTTTCACCATCGCCGCCTCGCGCTCGACCGGCAGGCCGTCGTCGCACTGCTGGGCCACCTGGTACATGAAGGCGCGAGCCGCCTCGACCTCGGTCGACATGTCGGCGAGCTTGAAGCGAATCGCCTGGAACGACGCGATCGGGCGGTCGAACTGCACGCGGGTCTTGGCGTACGCGAGGGCGTCCTCCACCGCGCCCCGGGCGAGCCCGATGGCTCGCGCCGCGGTGTGGATGCGGGCGATGTTGAGCCCGTGGAGCGTGGCGTTGAAGGCGCCCCGCCCCTTCGGCGCCGGTCCCTCGCCGAGGGAGCCGACGCGGTTCCGCGCCGGCACGCGGAGACCGTCGAACCAGAGGTGGAAGGTGGTGAGGCCGAAGTACCCGATCTTGTCGATCGGCTTCGCGCGGAGGCCCTCCGGAAGCCGCCCACGCTCCTTCTCGATGATGAGCGACATCAGGCCGCGGGCCTTCGGCTCCCCGGGCTCGGGATCCCGCTCCCGGCAGAGGAGCAGGATGAAGTCGGCGTTGAGAGCATTCCCGCACCAGCGCTTCTCGCCCCGGATCACGTACTCGTCACCCGCCCGCTCGGCACGGCATTGGACGTTGGCGAGGTCGGAGCCCGCGCCGGGCTCGGAGAGCGCCGCCGCGCCGACCCACGTACCGCGCGCGCTCCGCCGCAGGAGCTCGGCGCGACGCGCGGGATCGCCCACCTGCGTGCCCATGCCGTTCCCCCGGGCGATGATGCTCGCCACGCTCATCCACGCCCGTGCCAGCTCCTCCGCGATGAGCGCGTACTCGAAGACGCCGAGCCCGAGGCCACCGTGCTCGCGGTCGATGAGAATCCCGAAGTAGCCCATCTCGGCGACGCGCCGGAGGAGATGGTCGGGGATGTCGGCGCGCTCGGGATCGAGCTCGTCGGCGACCGGCAGCACCTCCTCCATGGCGAACCGGCGCGCCGCGGCCTGGAGCTCGAGCCGCTCAGCGGTGAGATATCGACTGGCGCTCATGCCGCGCCTCCTCGCTTCCGCGCCACCAGGTTCGTGCGCTCGTAGCGGAGGACGGGCTCACCCCGCTGGTTCTCCGCCTCCGTCCGCCAGGCGACGATGCCGAAGCCCGGGCGGCTGTCGGACACGCGCGCGGAGAGCACCGTGCTCCGCGCGGTCAGTGTGTCCCCGGGGTGGACCGGCCGCAGGAACTCGACCTTCCCGAGGCCGAGGAACGGCCCGCCCGCCTCGCTCAGGTCCTCGACGCTCAGGCCCACCGCCGTGCAGAGGACGAGGAGCGGATTCACGACGACGTCGGGATGGCCATGGGCCCGGGCGTACTCGGCGTTCAGGTAGAGGGGGTTGAAGGCGAGGGTCGCGGTCGTGAAGAGCGCGTTGTCGCCGGCGGTCAGGGTGCGTCCCCAGTGGTGCAGGAAGACCTGGCCCTCGTGGAAATCCTCGAAGGCGTGGCCCTTCCGGACGAGCGTGAACGCGGCGAGGTCAGGGTCGGCCATGACGTCGGGCTCCTAGCACGAACGTACAGGTTTGGATCAATAGGTGGATCTCGGCTAGAGGCGTCTCCCATGAGGGAGATCCCCTGGCGGCGCGTGATGGAGCGGGCGAACGCCGACGGCGAGTTCCGGATCGCGGCGCGCTTCTGGCGGACCGACCTCCGATTCGACCTCGGCCCCGAGAGCGTCCAGCTCACGGTCGAGGACGGCACCGTCCGAGCGATCGCACCCTCCGGGCACGGGTCCACCTGCGACGTCAGCGTCTCCGGTGCCATCCCCTGCTGGGAGCGACTGCTGGCGGCCGCTCCGCTCTGGCAGGACCTCCTGGGCGCCGTCCTCCGCGGCGACTTCGTCGTCACGGCGACGGATCCGGAGGCCTTCTACGCCTACTACCCCGCCGTTCGCCGCCTCGTGGACCTGGTCCGCGAGGAGAGCGGAGG
>VBLA01000154.1:0-5114 GCA_005879245.1 Deltaproteobacteria bacterium | reverse complement strand
TCCCGCTCCTCCTCCAGCACACCGCCGGCGGCGACGGTCGACAGTGGCGCCACGTCCTCGAGGACGCGGCGCTCGCCCGCCAGTTCCGCATGATCGCCTACGACCTCCCCTACCACGGCAAGTCGGTGCCGCCGACCGGGATCGAGTGGTGGCGCCGCGAGTACCGCCTGACCAAAGACTTCCTCATGCAGGTCCCGGTGACGCTCGCCCTGGAGCTCGGCCTGGAGCGGCCGGTGTTCATGGGGAGCTCGATCGGCGGTCACCTCGCCGTCGACCTGGCGCTCCACCACCCCGACGTCTTCCGGGCGGTGATCGGCCTCGAGGCTGCCGCCTACACGCCCGGCGGCCATCTCGATCTCTGGTACCACCCCCGTCTCAGCAACGACTTCAAGGCGAGCGTCATGTTCGGGCTCATGTCGCCGACCAGCCCCGAGCCGCTCCGGCGCGAGACGGCGTGGATCTACAGCCAGGGAGCGCCTCCCGTGTTCAAGGGTGACCTGTACTACTTTTCCGTCGACCACGATCTCCGCGAGACGGCGCGCAACATCGACACGTCCCGCGTCGCGGTGTACCTCCTGACCGGCGAGTACGACTGGGCGGCGACGCCGACGATGTCGCGTGAGCTGGCCGAGCAGATTCCCGGCGCCTTCTACCGCACGATGGAGGGCCTCGGGCACTTCCCGATGAGCGAGGACCCGGCGCGCTTCCTCGACTACGTTCGGCCCGTGCTGGAAGAGATCCGGGCACGCGCGGCACAGGGGAGCTGAGCCATGACGTCCCGCAGCGCGCCTGCTCAGCGTCCCCGGACGGCGGACGGCGTGCGCGCCAGCAGCTCCGCGATGCGTGCGCGATCGAGCGGGTCGCGCCCATCGAGTGCCAGCGCCAGGTGCTCCACGCGGTCGTTGCCCCAGAAGAGCGCGTCCCCCGCGATCATCGTCGGCACCCCGAACACCCCCCGCGCGATCGCGTCGGCGGTCTCCCGGCGGAGCGTCTCCTTGGCCGCCGGTTCGCTGGCCCGCGCGAGGAGCGCACGGCCGTCGAGTCCACGGGCATCGAGCACGGCGACGAGCTCCTCCGGCGACCCGAGGTCCGCGCCCTTTCGCCAGCCCGCCTCCCAGAGCGTGTCGGCCACGGCCTCCTGGCGCTCGCCAGCGACGTCCCGCAGCGCCAACCGGAGCGCGCTCAGGGGATTGAACGGGTGGTGCTTCGGGAACGTCAGCGGCACGCCCTCCAGCGCCGCGAGGCGCAGGCAATCGCTCACCAGCCAGGCGCGCTTCGCGGGGATCTCCGCCGGCCCGCGCTGCCCGCCGTGCTCGAGCAACGCGGCGAAGAGGACGGGACGGAGAACGAGCGCGACGTGCCGGCGCGCGCAGAGGGCCCTTACCCGCGGCCACGCCAGGTACGAATAGGGTGAGATGAAATCGAAGAAGAACTCGACCCGCTCGATCTCCACGCCGCGAGCCTATCGCGTCCTCGCGCCTGGTGCACTCATCGCGCTGGTGCTCGTTGCCGGGGTGGCCACCGCCGGGCGCGGCACCCGCGATCTCGCCCCGCCCGCCGATCCGCTCTGCGCCGCCCGCGTGGGCACGTGCCTCCCGGGTCCGTACGTGACGGTCCTGTCCGCCTTCCCCGCCGAGCTCGCGCCGCTGCTCGCCGCGACCCACGTGACCGAGACGATCGCCACGGGCGACCGGACGTACCACGTCGGCACGCTCGCCGGCGCCCGCGTCGTGCTCGTGCGTGTGGGCATCGGCCTCGTCAACGCGGCGACCACGAC
The DNA here is from genome assembly GCA_005879245.1 of Deltaproteobacteria bacterium. Taxonomy (GTDB): domain Bacteria; phylum Desulfobacterota; class Binatia; order DP-6; family DP-6; genus DP-23. The sequence continues at coordinate 3,337 of VBLA01000154.1, read as the reverse complement.
CCGCGCGGTGCTCGATCGATTCGAGGTCCCGGCGATCGTCTTCTCCGGCGTCGCCGGCAGCGGGCTCAACATCGGCGACGTGGCCGTACCGGCTGAATGGAGTGACGGGACGGCGTCCTATCCCGCGGGGGCATCGCTCTTCGCCGTCGCGCAGACCCTCGCATCGCCGCCCGTAGTGCTCGAACGGTGTACCCCCGTGCCGCCCGACCCGCCCGGGCCGATGGTCTGCCTGGACCACGCGCCCCGGATCGTCGCGGGAGGTGAAGGAGAGAGCGAGGATCCCTTCGGCGGCAGCGCCTTCGCGTGCATGCCGGGCGGCGGACAGGTCTTCGGGTGCGACGAGGCGCTGCTCACCACGCCCCTCGTCCTCCCCGCCGCGGTGGTCCCGGACGCGACGGACATGGAGACGGCGGCGGTCGCGCGGGTCGCCCGCGACGCCGGCGTTCCCTACGTCGGGTTTCGCGGAGTCTCGGACGGCGGCGGCGATCCGCTCGGGCTGCCGGGATTTCCGGCGCAGTTCTTCGCCTACTATCGCCTCTCGGCCGACAACGCGGCCGCGGCGGCGACGGCCTTTCTCGCCGCCTGGGTCGAGCACGACGCGAGCATCGCCGCGCCGGCCCGGGTGGAACGCGTGACGTCGTCCCGATCGCACGTCGAGGCGGCGTGCGACTGGGAGCGTGCCGCGAGCCTCGCTTGCGCGGGAGCGCGGGCGCCGCGCGCCGTCACCCGAGGCGTCGCGCGAGCGTGTGGCTTCCTGGCCACGTCCGCTGCCGCGAGCCCGGGAAGCACGCAGGAGGAGAAGGCCGCGCGACGGGCGCGGAAGGCCTGGCAAAAGGCCGCCAGGGCGCTGACGCGAGCGCAGCGTGGCCCTGAAGCAGACTGCCGGAAAGCGCTCGTGAACGCGCTCGAGACGCGGGCGGCGACACGCTGAGACGCCTCCCGCACCCCCGATCCGGCGGATCAGCCGTCAGGCTCCCTCGCGCCCTCTGACTAGTCGATCGGATGAGCCGCCTTTCGGGCGTCCACCTCCCGGCACGACGTTCAAGCAGCCGGCCGTGCCGTGCACGTCGGATGCGCAGTGCAACGGGATCTCCGACTGCCCGGGCAGATGCGCAGGAATGTGCTCATGGCATGTGCCATAGACATCTGTCAAGTATGTTTTTTCGTTTACTTTGGGCCCGCTGCCGGATTAATCACAGCGGATGCGCGCGATCCGCGTCCTCGGACTGGCCTGGGTTTTCAGCCTTCTTTCCGTGGTCTTGCCGTCTCCGACCACGGCCGACGAAGAGCTGACGTTCCACGCCACCCTGGTGGGTAGCGACGAGACCCCGCCCAATGGGTCGTCCGCGCTCGCCCGGGGGACTGCCGTCCTGAACCCGGACGACACCGTGACGTACAGCGTCAAGTCGACCGGCTTCGACACGAACTTCCTTGTCGCGCACGTGCACACGGGAGCGCCCGGCATCCGGGGACCGGTCATGTTCCCGATCGAGTGCAATCCCCTCGGCACCGCGTGCAGCGGGACCTCGCGCCCGCTGATCGCCGACGAGAAGACACTCCTCACCGGAGGCAATACCTACTTCAACATGCACACCGCGGCCTTTCCTGGTGGCGAGATCCGAGGCCAGCTCGTGCCGGCCGCGCTTCTGCCTCCCGCCGGGGAGACGACGCTCAGGACGTTCAGTGGCTCGGCGAAGGGCCTGGGAATCGCGCCCGTCGCGGGCTCGAGCGGTAGTGCCGAGATCAGCATCGCGGGACGGTTCCAGGTCGACGGGCCGCTCGATCTGCGGACCTCGACGGCGCTCATCAGCCAGCTCCTCTACGAAGAGAACGGGGCGGAGGAGCTGGTACGCGGGCCCTCCGGGGCACCGGCGCTGCCCCTCCCTCTCCTGCTGGTCCGACGGGACACCGATCGTCGTGAGGTCACCTACCGAGCCACCGCCGATGGGACGCACCCCGCCTGCCGCTTACGGATGAAGGCGCGTGGGCGCGGGGTGTTCGACTTCTCGATCGACTGCAAGAAGCCCGACGGCACGAACATCCCGTTCGCGCCCGCACTCTGCACCGGGAGTTCGCCCACGACGCAACTCACCACGAGCTTCGCGATCAATGCGGCGAGTCCCGTGCAGCTGACGATCGTACAGCTCTGGGGCTGCTCGATCCGCGACGGCTCGGTTCGGGAGATGCAGTCCCCGGCGCAGGGCGGCGGCAGCAATGGTGGCGGGAGCGCCGGCGGAGGCGCGAACCGCGCCCCCCGTGCGGACTTCCGCGCCGACCCGCTGGCGGGCAGCGCGCCGATGACGGTGCGCTTCACGAACCTTTCCTCGGACCCCGACGGCGACACGCTGACGTCGAGGTGGGACTTCGGTGATGGGACCCTGGGTACGGACGCCACCCCGACCCACACCTACCTCACGGCCGGGACCTTCACCGTCACCCTCCTCGTCACGGACGCGCGAGGGCTGCCTTCCGACCCGAAACGGGGAATCATCACCGTGACGCCCAGCGCGGGCGGCGGACCGGGCCCGGAGAACCACGCCCCAGTTGCCGATTTCGATGCCAACCCCACGACCGGAGCGTCGCCGCTCACCGTCAGCTTCCTCAATCGATCCACGGATCCGGATGGCGACTTGATTGCCTCGCACTGGGACTTCGGCGACGGCACCCGGAGCACCGACCCGAACCCGACCCACATCTACAGGAGCGGTGGCGAGTTCGTGGTGAGCCTCGTCGTGACGGATGCGCACGGGCTTCCCTCCTCGGCGAAGAGCGAGAGCATCACCGTCACCGGCACCGGTGGGGGACTCCCCGGAGGCGGAGGCCTGCCGGGCGGAGAGAACCGCGCGCCGCGAGCGGACTTTCGCGCTGACCCCGCCAGCGGCGCAGCGCCGCTCCTCGTGACCTTCAGCAATCAGTCGACGGACCCGGACGGCGATGTGCTCGCATCCCGCTGGGACTTCGGGGACGGTTTCCGGAGCACCGAGGCCAGCCCCCGGCACACGTATACGAGCGCGGGAGCGTTCAGCGTGACGCTCGTGGTGACCGACGCGCGCGGGCTCTCCTCCGAGCCCAAGCGCGAGAACGTGACGGTGCGGGGCATCGGCGGGGGAACGGGAGGTGGCCCTCCGCCCAGCGGACCGAACCATCCGCCGCGGGCCGACTTCCGCGCCGATCATGCCAGTGGTCCGGCGCCACTCACGGTGAGCTTCAGCAACAACTCGACCGACCCGGACGGCGACTTGATGACGTCCCAGTGGGATTTCGGCGACGGGACGCTCAGCAACGAGCCGACCCCGACGCACACCTTCACGAGCGCCGGGTCGTTCACCGTGACGCT
>VBLA01000153.1 GCA_005879245.1 Deltaproteobacteria bacterium | reverse complement strand
CGCGCTCCCGATTCACAACCGCCGTTCTGTACCGACGGCGCCACCACCGTGCGGAGCGCCATGCCGGTGAAGGATCGTTCGCAGGCGGCCACCTCCTCGGGCGTCCCGATCACGACCACCTCCCCTCCCTCCGCCCCACCCTCCGGCCCCAGGTCGATCACGCAGTCGGCCGACTTGATGACGTCGAGATTGTGCTCGATCAAGAGAACCGTATTCCCCGCATCCACCAGCCGGTCCAGCACGCCGAGCAGGCGGCGCACGTCGTCGAAATGAAGCCCGGTCGTCGGCTCGTCGAGCACGTAGAGCGTGCGCCCGGTGGCGCGTCGCGCGAGCTCGCGCGCCAGCTTCACGCGTTGCGCTTCGCCACCCGACAGCGTCGTCGCTGACTGTCCGAGCTGGACGTAGTCGAGACCGACCTCGCGCAGGGCATCGAGCCGCTGGCGCACGGGCGGGACGTGGCTCAGCACGTCGATCGCCTCGGCCACCGTCAGAGCGAGAACGTCGGCAATGGAGAGACCCTTCAGGCGGACTTCCAGCGTCTCGCGATTGTAGCGCCGCCCGCCGCAGACGTCGCAGGTGACGAAGATGTCGGGCAGGAAATGCATTTCGATCGCGATCATGCCCTCCCCCGCGCACGCCTCGCAGCGTCCCCCCTTCACGTTGAACGAGAATCGCCCGGGCCCGTAGCCGCGGGTGCGGGCTTCGGGGAGCTGGGCAAACAGCTCCCGGATCGGACCGAACGCGCCCGTGTAGGTCGCAGGGTTCGAACGGGGGGTCCGGCCGATCGGCGCCTGACTGATCTCGATGACCTTGTCGACCATCTGCCAGCCGGCGAGCGCGTCATGAGGCCCCGGCTCCTCCCGGCCGCCGCCGAGACGCTGGGCGAGTGCGCGGTAGAGGGTGTCGATGACGAGCGTGCTCTTGCCCGAGCCCGAGACGCCGGTCACGCAGGCCATCGTGCCGAGGGGGATATCGACGTCGAGGCTCTTCAGGTTGTTCCCGCGTGCTCCTCGGACGCCGATCGTCCAGCCGCTGCCACGCCGACGCTGTGGCGGCACGGGAACCTGCTCCAGGCCGGCCAGATACCGCCCGGTCAGGGACGCCGGGTCGAGCATCACGTCGGCCGGTGAGCCGGCCGCCACCACTCGCCCGCCGTGCACCCCGGCCCCCGGCCCCATGTCGATCACGTGGTCGGCGGCGAGGATCGTGTCGCGGTCGTGCTCGACCACGACGACCGTGTTGCCCAGATCCCGCAGCTCACGAAGCGTGCCGAGCAGGCGCGCCGTGTCTCGCTGGTGGAGCCCGATCGAGGGCTCGTCGAGAATGTAAAGCACGCCGACCAGGCGCGAGCCGATCTGGGTCGCGAGTCGGATGCGCTGGCCCTCGCCGCCCGACAGCGTCGCCGCCCCGCGGTCGAGCGACAGATAGTCGAGACCGACGTCGACGAGAAAGCCGAGCCGGGCATGGACCTCCTTCAGGATGGGCCGCGCGATCTCGGCCTCCGTGGGCGCAAATCCGAGGCCCTGAAAGAAGCTGGCGGCCGCACCGACCGGGAGCGCCGAGACCTCCACGATGCTCTTCCCGCCCAGCCGAACGAAGCGCGCCTCGCGGCGGAGCCGTGTCCCCTCACACGTGGGGCATCGGCGGTCGGCCACCAGGCCCTCGAGCTCTTCGCGCAGCCAGAGCGAGCGGGTATCGCGCTGACGGCGCTCGAGCTGCGCGAGAATGCCCTCGAACGGCCGACGGCTGGTCGTCCGGCGCGTCCCTCGCGCTTCCACGAACTCGAGCGAGCGTGCGGATCGTCGTCTCCAGGTCGGACAGGGCGCGGAGCGCACCGGATGCGAGCGCCGCGGGCAACGGCTGGTCCGGGTGCGCCACGACGCGGCCCGGATCGAAGCGACGCTGCACTCCGAGCCCGCTGCAGGCGGGGCACGCGCCGTGCGGACTGTTGAAGGAGAAGAAGCGCGGGGAAAGCTCGGGATAGGAGACCCCGCAGACGGGGCAGGCGTGTCGCTCGCTGAAGAAGAGCGCGCGCGGGGCGACTCCGCCGGGCTCGCTCGCCTCCACCAGCACCGTGCCGCTTCCGTGACGGAAGGCGACGGCCAGCGAGTCGGCGAGTCGGCGGTCGACGCCCGGGCGGACGACGAGCCGGTCGACCAGGACTTCGATCGTGTGCCGGGCGGTGCGCCCGAGGGGGATGTCTTCCGTGAGCTCTCGCACCGTTCCGTCGACGCGCACCCGCACGAAGCCGCCGCGGCGCAGCTCGTCGAGCTCGCGCCGATGCTCGCCCTTCCGGTCGCGCACCACGGGCGCGTAGAGAAAGAGCCGGGTGTCGGACGGCAGGGCGGTGAGACGATCGACCACCTGCTGCACGGTCTGGGCCGCGATCTCCCGTCCGCACACGAAGCAGAATGGGCGTCCGACACGCGCGTAGAGGAGCCGGAGGTAGTCGGCGATCTCGGTCACCGTGCCGACGGTCGAGCGGGGGTTCCGCCCCGTCCCCTTCTGCTCGATGGCAATCGCGGGGGAGAGGCCCTCGATGGCGTCGCAGTCGGGCTTCTCCATCTGCTCGAGAAACTGGCGCGCGTAGGCCGACAGCGACTCGACGTAGCGGCGCTGGCCCTCCGCGTAGAGGGTGTCGAAGGCGAGCGACGACTTCCCCGAGCCCGCACGAGCGGCTACCCGCCCGAGGGGGCGAGCCGGCGCCTCCGCTTCCGCGGACGGCCGTCCCGCGTCACCCTCCGAGCTCCTTCCGGGCGGCCGCGACCGCCTGCTCGACGGTGCGCTGGTATTCCGCGAGCCGCTCGGGGGGCTCGGCCTCGAAGCGCATCACCAGGACGGGTTGCGTGTTCGAAGCGCGCAGCAGCCCCCAGCCCTGCGCGAAGCGCACGCGCACGCCGTCCACGTCGATCAGATCGCACCCCGCCGCCCGGAAATGGTCGCGGACACGCTCGGCCACCTTGAACTTGAGCGCGTCCGGGCAGTCGACACGAATCTCGGGCGTCGTGTGCGCCGGGGGTAGATCCGCGAGGAGCTGATCCACCGTCTTCCCCGTCCGCGCGACGATCTCCAGCAGCCGGGCCCCGGCGTAGATCGCGTCGTCGTAGCCGAAGTACCGCTCCTTGAAGAAGATGTGGCCGCTCATCTCGCCCCCGAGGAGTGCCCCCGTCTCGCGCATCTTCGCCTTCAAGAGCGAGTGGCCCGCCTTCCACATGATGGTGTGCCCCCCGTGGCGCGACAAGTCATCGTAGAGACGTTGCGAGCACTTCACCTCGGACACGATCGTGGCGCCGGGATTGCGCGCCAGCACGTCCCGTCCATAGATGACGAGCAGCTCGTCGCCCCAGACGATTCGGCCGCGCGGGTCCACGACCCCGATCCGGTCGGCGTCGCCGTCGAAGGCGATGCCGAGCTCGGCGCCGCTCTCGGTGACGGCCCGAACGAGGTCGCGCATGTTGTCGGACACCGTCGGGTCGGGATGGTGATTCGGGAAGCGCCCGTCCATGTCGCAGAAGAGCTCGCGGACGCGCGCCCCGAGCCCGCGATAGATGAGCGGCGCCACCGGGCCGGCCGTGCCGTTGCCGGCGTCGACGACCACGGAAACCGGGCGGGTGAGCGAGCCGAGGGTCTGCCCGAGATAGTCCTGGTAGGGGGCCACGACGGGACGGCTCTCCGTGGCTCCCGCGCCGGACCGGACGCGACCGCTCTCCACCCGTCGGCGCAGCTCCTGGATCTGCTCGCCGTGGAGCGCCTCCTGACCGAGGCACACCTTGAAGCCGTTGTAGTCGGCGGGGTTGTGGCTCCCCGTCACCTGGATGCCCCCCTCGAGGCCCCAGTGGAAAAGCGAGAAGTACATGAGGGGCGTGGGGCAAATACCGAGGTCGACGACGGTGAGCCCGGTCGCCACCAGACCCTCGGTGAGGGCGGCGGCGTAGCGATCCGAGCTGAGGCGGCAGTCCCGGCCGACGCTCACCCGCCGTGACGCCCCGGATATCGTACTCCCGGAAAATGGCAGGGTTCAGTCGAGCACCTCCACGTGATGTCGTTCCCGGAGGTCGTGCGAGAGCCATTGCTGGAAGCGTGCCTCCAGGGCCTCATTGTACAGGGTGTCGCGGATGTCTTCCTTCACCTCGTCCAGGGGCTTGTGACCGCTGGCGATGCGCTGATCGAGGCGTAGCAGGTGAAAGCCGGAGCCGCTCCGGATCGGCTGGCTCACCTCGCCCGGCTTGAGCTTCAAGAGGGCCTCCTCGAGCTCTCGCTCCATCTCGCCGCGGGAGAACGTCCCGAGCTCACCGCCCTTGTCGGCCCCCGGCCCTTCGGAGAACTGCCGGGCGAGGGTCGCGAAGTCGCGCCCGGCGAGCGCCAGTGCCCGGACTTCCTCGGCCTTGGCACGCGCGCGCGCGAGGCCCTCTTCGTCGTCGGACTCGGCGGGAATGAAGATGTCACGCACCCGGATCTGCTCGGCGATCTCGTAGTCGGCGAGGTGCGTGTCGTAGTAGCGCTTGATCTCCTCGGGCGAAACGTTGACGTGCTGGCGGATCTCACGGTTCACGAGCTGGGCCTTCTCGATCTCCATCTTCACTTTCGACCGGTACTGCTCCCAGGTCATCCCCTGCCCCGCGATCGCCTGCTTGAAGCGTGCGTCATCCATGCCGGTGCGGGCCTGCACCTCGTGGATGTACCGGTCGATCTCGTCGTCGCGGGCCAGGATGCCGAGGGCCTTGATCTCCTGCTCGAGGAGCTTGTCGGTGATGAGCGCGTCCAGGACCTGCCGGCCCTCGGCCCCGCCCGTGTCGCGCTCCTTCGCGTACTGCTTCAGCTCGTGCGCGGTGATCGGCTCGCCGTCGACCGTGGCGACGATGCGATTCGCGACCTCCGCCCGCGCCGCGACCACCCCCAGCATCGTCGCGAGCCCGACCGCTACCCCGAGGCCACAGCGGGCGCGCATCGCGGCGCCGCGTATCATGCGGTGGAGAGCCTCTGCAAGAGCGCGCGCAGCTCGCCGATGAGCCCGTCGTGATCCGTCGCCTCCGGCCGCACGGCCAGCGCCGACCCGCTGAGCAACCGCCACCGCCCGCCGCTTCCCCGCACGAGCTCGATGAGCCGCGTCGGGTCGACCCGCGTGCCGACCTCGAACTCCAACACGACGTCCTCGCCGCGCCGCCGCGCGCGCAGCACACGGAGGTCCTTGAGCCAACGCCGCAGCTCCATGAGCCGCATGAGCGTATCGACGAGCGGCGGCACGGGCCCGTAGCGATCCACGAGCTCCTCGCCGATCGCCGTCAAGTCGGGCATTCCCCGGATCCCCGCCAGACGCTTGTAGATCACCAGGCGCTGGCTCACATCCGGGACGTAGCTCTCCGGAATGAACGCGGGGACGCCGAGCTGGATCTCCGGCTCGATCTCCGCCTCGGGGGGGTCGCCCCGCAGCTCGCGGACGGCCTGCTCCATCATCTGCATGTAGAGCTCGAGGCCCACCGCCGTGATGTGGCCGGACTGCTGCTTGCCGAGGAGGTTGCCCGCCCCCCGGATCTCGAGATCGTGCGCGGCGAGCCGGAAGCCACCGCCCAGGTCGTCGAGCTCCTGCAGCACGCGGAGTCGTTTCTGCGCCTCGGGGCTGAGCAGGTGCTCGCCCGGGCTGAGCAGGTAGGCGTAGGCGCGGTCGAGCCCGGACTCGATGATGGTGGAGGTCACCAGCAGGTTGGTCTTCCGGTGCATGAAGTCGAGCATCGTGCGGGCGAGCGTGTGCTCGGGCATCTGGCCGTGCGCCACCGCGATTGCAGCCTCGGGGACGACCTCGGCCAGGCGCCGGGCCACCGCGTCGATGTTCTCGACCCGGTTGTGCACGAAGAACACCTGGCCGCCGCGAGCGAGCTCGCGCAGCACCGCGTCGCGGATGACGGCCTCGTCGTAGCGCGTGACGTAGGTTCGAATCGCCAGGCGGTCGACCGGGGGGGTCTCGATGACCGAGAGATCCCGGATTCCCGCGAGCGCCATGTTGAGGGTCCGCGGGATCGGTGTCGCCGTCAGCGTGAGGACATCGACCGTAGGGCGAAGCTTACGGATGCGCTCCTTCCCTCGGACTCCGAAGCGGTGCTCCTCGTCGACGATGAGGAGCCCCAGCTGCCTGAACTCGACATCGAGCTGGAGCAGGCGGTGCGTTCCGATCACGACGTCGACCTGGCCGGCAGCGAGCCGGCGGAGCACTCCTCGATTCTCGACCGGGGAGCGGAAGCGCGAGAGCGTCTCGATCATCACCGGGTAGCCCTCGAAGCGCGCGCGGAAGGTCTCGAAGTGTTGCTGGGCGAGCACCGTCGTTGGCACCAGAACCGCCACCTGCTTCCCCGCCAGCACGACTGCCCACGCCGCGCGCAACGCCACCTCGGTCTTCCCGAAGCCGACGTCGCCGCAGACGAGACGGTCCATCGGCTTCGGGGCGGCGAGATCGACGAGGACGTCGTCGATCGCCCGCTGCTGGTCGGGAGTCTCCTCGAACGGGAAGCGAGCGGCGAACTCCCGGTGCAGCCCGTCCGCTTCGCTGTAGGGCGGTCGCCCGTGCGCCTCGCGTGCTGCGTAGACCTCGAGCAGCTCCTGCGCCATGGCGAGCACCGACTCCCGGGTCTTCGCCTTCAGACGCTCCCACGAGGTGCCGCCCAGCTTGTCGACCGCGGGGGCGGCGCCGTCCGCGCTCACGTATCGCTGCACCAGGTTGATCCGGTCGACGGGAAGGTAGAGGCGATCGCCTCCGGCATACTCGAGATGCAGGTAGTCACCCTCGGTATCCGCCACCTGCATGTGCCGGAGCCCGCGATAGAGACCGATCCCGTGGTCGGCATGGACGACGTAGTCGTTCGGCTTGAGCTCGGCGAGGGTCGTGAGCCAGTCCGCGGGCCGAGTGGGCAGGCCGCGGCGAACCTGGCGGCGCTCCCCGAAGAGCTCGGCCTCGGTCAGGAGGGCGAGCCCGTCGGCCGGCAGCCACGCGCCCCGCGTGAGCTCGCCGACGAGCGCGAGCGCGGACCGACCCGCGGCCGCGAGCGCCTGCGGGAACCGGGCGCCGCTCGGGGTGAGCGCGATGCCGTGGCCCGCGAGCAACCCTTGCAGGCGGTCGCGCTGCGCCGCACTGGTCGCGACCAGCACGAGGCGTGCGCCTTCGCGCTGCCAGCCCGTGAGACGCGCCGCGACGGGGGTCAGTGCCCCCTCGGCGGCGGGCGCCGTGCGGAGCGCGAGGCTCTCGGTCGAGTAGCTGGTCGCTTTGAGGGAGTCGTCGCTCAGGAGATCGAGGCCTTCCGCCTCGATGCATGGGTGGTCCCCGAGCATCGCCCGCCACGCGCTCGGTCGGACGTAGAGCCGCTCGGGCGGTGGGTGGAAGCGCCCGTCGCGTGCCGCCGCGGCCGCGTGCTCCTCGACCTGCGCCCAGACGGCCTCCACCGCCGCCTCCACTTCCGCCGGCCCCTGCATCCAGAGCAGGGTTTCCTCCGGAAGGAAGTCAACGAGGCTGCCGGGCTCCTCGTAGAGGTACGGGAGGAGCTGCTCGGTTCCGGGCAGGACGAAGCCCGCACGCGCGGCCTCGACGAGATCGCGCCGCTCCTGACGCGCCAGCCCCAGCTCGGCAGCTCGCGTGTCGACCGCCCGCGCGGCCGGTTGGAGCCGCGAGAGACCGAACTCGCGCATGGGAAGGAGCAGCACGTCCTCCAGGCGATCGAGCGAGCGCTGCGAGGAGGGGTCGAACTCGCGCAGGCTCTCGAGCGAGTCGCCGAGAAACTCGATCCGCACGGGACGCCCATAGCCGGCGGGGTAGACGTCGAGGATGCCCCCGCGCAGGGCGACGTCGCCCGGATCCTGGACGAGGGGTACCCGATGATAGCCCCACTCGACGAGCCGCGCCGTCAGCGTCTCGAGCTCGAGCGACTCACCGGTGACGACGTAGGTGACCGCTTCGGCGAAGGCCGCGCGGGGGAGCCCGCGCTGGAGCCAGGCCTCGGCGGTCGTCACGATCACGGGAGCCGGTGTCTGGAGGAGGTGGTAGAAGCCCTCCGCGCGCGCCGCGACCGCGTCGCGGGTCGGCGAGATCGCTTCGAACGGCGGCACCTCCCAGGCGGGCAGGTAGTGGACCCGCCGGCCGAGGGGTCCGGCGAGTCCTCCGTCGCCCAGGAAGAAGCGGAGGTCGGCTGCGAAGGCTTCGGCCTCCGCAGCGACCGCGAGCGTGACCACCACCGGCCGCAGGCGGTTCTCGAGCAAACGAGCGAGGCAAAGGGCAGGTGCACTGCCCCGGAGCCCGCCGACGCGGAGCCGCGCCCTGGGCGATGTCTCGAGCTCGCGGCCGAGCCGCGTGACCAGTTGGGCAAGCGACGTCGCGGCCACGACCTCCGCGATAGCGGCCCGCCGCCGAAGCGGCAAGCCGCGGTGTCCCTGCTATCCCTGGCCGCCCGGATCGCGCACGATCGCGTAGAGGGGAACCACGAGATGGCTCTCTTCGGGGTGATCGGTGAAGATGTCGATCGAGCCTTCCACGGTTCCCGCTGGAACGTGGTCGCGGAGCCGGAGCGTCAGGCGATATTCGAGCCCCTCACGCACGGTGCTGAGCTCGTAGGTGACCAGCTCCTTCGGGACGGAGATCCCCGTGATCGCCAGGGGACGGGCGCCCCGGTTCCGGATGAAGAGGTCCCGCTCGGGTGCCTTGCCGTGGGCGATGCCGAACGTCACCTGGGGCGGCAGCACGACCACCTCCCCCTCGACACTGCCGAAGACCTGGAGCGTGAGCAGCGACTCGTGCGGGCTCGTCGTGCGAAGCTTCACCTGCTCGCTGAAGCGGCCGAGCGGGATGTGCGGGTCGAGCTCGACCACGACCCGCTGGCCGGGAGAGTCGGGGCGCGGCTCGAGGACCGCGTGCAAGAGGGGACTGACGGGTTCTTCGACCCCCGTGACGGCGAAGGACGTTCCGGGCCGGCCCGGAACGACGAGGACCTCGTGGCGGGTCCGGTCGCCCCGTCGTACCCGTCCGAGGTAGAGGGGGGACGGCGTGACGAGCAGGTCGGCCGACACCTCGCCCGTCATGGTGAGGCCGACCACGGGATTGTCCGGGTCGTTGGTGTAGACGGTCACGATCTTGTTCACGCGCCCCGCCATGCGTGCCGTGTCGACCGCGACCGTCACACGGCCGTCCGCAGCGATCGGGATCTCGTGGGCCGAGACGACCGCCACAGTGCATCCACAGGAGCTCTTCACGTGGTCGATGGGGAGCACGCCCTCGCCCCGGTTCGGCAGGGGGAAGGTATGCTCCACCTTGGCCCCGCGTTCGACCGTGCCGAAGTCGAAGGCCCGCTGCTCGAGCGCCAGCCGCGGCGCACCGGCCCTCGCCGGGGCGGCGCCGGCGAGCGCGAGCGAGCACCAGAAGAGAGTCCGGATCTTCACCGCCATCACCTACGCGGGCTCAGAACACGCAGACGCATTCGGCTGGGATGTCCTGGGCAGTGCATAGGCCCGCCGGGCACGGGTTGCTGACGGGATCGCACGGCACCCCGCTCTGCGAGCACGTGCCGGACTGGCAGACGTCAACGCACGAATTGAAGGGCGTCGTCGGGTCGCAGATCTCCCCGTCGTCGACCCGGCCGTTCCCACAGCTGTGGCGGAGGTTGAGGCTGTACGCGATGGTATTGGACTGGAACGAATCGCCGTTGTCGCTCGTACCGAACGCCGTCGCGTGGACGATGAGCGACAGCGAAACGAAGAGGCTCGAGGCCCGCCCGACGTACTCCGTGCGCAGGCAGTCGAAGAGCTCCGGCTGGACGAGGGGCAGCATTTCGATGAAGACGACGTTCGGCGCGCCGCTGTCCGAAGTGGTGGTGGTGCTGTTCACCGGGTCCATGCGTGCGCCGACGAACTGCGTGTCGTGCCGGAAGGCAGAGCAGGCTTGGGGAAACTTCTTGCGTGTCGGCACGACGCCCTGGAGCCGCTGCGCACCCTTGATCTTGTAGCTCAGCTGGACGTGGTCGAGCTGAATGCCCTCGTTGATCAGGCTGTTCCGTAGCTGGATCCAGACGCCGCAGGGGTTGCCGAAGGGGTTGTTGATGTCGGGGTAGTAGATGGTGGCCCGACCGTACGTGTTCCACAGCCCGAGTGCGAAGGAGCCGTCGCCGATTGCCGAGCTGATGGTCGGGATCTCGCACTTGATCTGGTCCGCGCTGATCTCCGACTTTCCCTTGAACCACCCGACCGCACGGAAGACCGTGCCGTTCGGGTTGTTGTCGCCCACAGCACACGTCGCCGTTACCAGCACGGCGGCGAGTACCACCGCCGCGACCTGCCCGCATCTTCTAATGATACGCATGACTCTCCTCCCGCCCCTACCCCTCGACGCCTGCACGCGTCAGAGATGATTCACGATCTCCTGCGCCGTCAGCTCGACGAAGCTCGTCCGACCGATCTCCTCGACGCACACGAAGCGGATGCGGCCATCGACCGACTTCTTGTCGGTCTGCATGGCGAGCGCGAGCGCTGTTGGCGTCATGCCTCCCGGGATTTCGGTCGGGAGGCCCGCTCGCTTGAGCAGCCGCTCGAGACGGCCGACGGTTTCGCTCCCGCAGCGCCCGAGAGCGCGCGACACCCGCGCAGCCGCGACCATGCCGATGGCGACCGCCTCACCGTGGAGGAACCGCCGATAGTCGGTGAGCGCCTCCAGCGCGTGGCCCATGGTGTGCCCGAAGTTGAGCACCATGCGACCGCCACCTTCCTCGCGCTCGTCATCGCCCACCACGGCGGCCTTGTGGCGACAGCAGGCGGCCACGAGACCGACGAGCAGGTCACGGCGGAGTTCCAGCACCTCCGAGAGCCGCTCCTCGAGATGGCGAAACAGCGCCGCGTCGCGGATGATGCCGTACTTGATCGTCTCGGACAGCCCGGCGATGAACTCGCGGCGCGGCAGCGTGCGCAGCACGTCGACATCCGCGATCACGACGCGCGGCTGGTGAAAGGCGCCGATCAGGTTCTTCCCGAGCACGTGGTTCATGCCGGTCTTGCCGCCGATCGCCGCGTCGACCTGGCCGACGAGCGTGGTGGGGACGAGCGCCATCGGCAGGCCGCGCAGCAGAGTGGCGGCGGCGAAGCCCGCGAGGTCGGTGACCACCCCGCCACCCACTGCGACCACGAGGGAGCGTCGCTCGAGACCCACCTCCAGGAGCCGATCGTAGAGGACCGCGAGCCAGGCGAGGTTCTTGTGCTCCTCGCCGTCGGGAAACTCGACCGCCGTCGGGTGGAAGCCTGCCGCCCGCAGCGATTCGACGATCGGTTCACGATAGAGCGCACCGATGCGCTCGCTGGTGACGACCGCCGCGCGCCCGTGAAAGCCGAGCGACGCGAGGCGAGTGCCAACGTCGGGCAGGAGACCCGAGCCGATGACGATCGAGTACGAGCGCGGGCCGAGTCCGACCTCGACCTCCTGCACCGCCCCCTCCGCGGTCACCCGCGCCTCCGCCTCGACGACCTGCACACCGTCACCGTCCCGCCACGAGCTCGCGCACGCGCTCGACGACGTCGTCGAGGCTGAGCTCGGAAGTGTCGATCGCATGGGTGGCAATGGCATACGCAGGTGCGCGCTCGGCGAGCAGCGTCTGGATGCGCGCCAGCCGAGCCGACGCTCCGTTCTCCTTCGCCAGAAGCGGCCGGCTCTCGGGGTCCCCCACCCGCCGGAGAATCGCTTCCGGTCTGGCCGTGAGGCACACGATGGGCCCGGCCGCGGCCAGGCGGCGGCGGTTCTCGGGATCGAGCAGCGTCCCACCACCCGTCGCGATCACCGCCTCGGGGACGCCGCACGCTCGCTCCACGGCCGCCCGTTCGAGCGTGCGGAAGCGCGGCTCTCCCTCGTTGGCGAAAATTTCGGTCACGGTGCGGCCGGCCGCGACCTCGACGAGGCCGTCGATGTCCATGAACGGGCAGGCGAGGAGCCGGGCGAGCCGACGCCCGACTTCCGTCTTGCCAGTCGCCATGAACCCGGTCAGCACCACGTGCACCACCTCAGAAGCTC
>VBLA01000584.1 GCA_005879245.1 Deltaproteobacteria bacterium | reverse complement strand
CGGCCTCGTGCTGGCGCGCTCGGCGTTCCATCACTCCGTGAACTACCGTTCGGTCGTGGTCCTCGGGACCGCCACGCCGGTCGAGGACCCGACCGCCAAGCTCGAGGCCCTCGAGGCGATCGTCGAGCACGTCGTTCCGGGTCGCTCGGGCAGCGTGCGGGGGCCGAATGCGAAGGAGCTCCGCGCGACGACCGTGCTGCGGCTCCCCCTCATCGAGGCATCCGCGAAGATCCGGAGCGGGCCACCGCTCGACGACGAGGAAGACTACGGGCTCGGCTGCTGGGCAGGCGAGGTTCCCCTCCGGACGATCGCGCTGGCGCCGGTGGCCGATCCGCGTCTCGCGTCGGCGATCAGCCCCCCGCCGTCCGTCGTCGGCTACCGACGACCCGTCGCCCGCCGCGGGTGACGGCGCCGGGCAGACCGCGTCGCTAGTCAACGCAGTCCCGCGGCAGGACCACCTGGTAGCCCCGGTTCACCGCCTCGATCACGAGCCCGAGCACGCCGACGTTCAGCGACACGCCGGTGGCGATCACCGTTCTGACCCCGAGGTTCCGGAGGATCGGATCGAGCTCGGTACCGTGGAACGGCGAGACCCCGTGGAGCCGGCCGAGCTGGTAGTCGCCCGGCTCGGGCCCGAGCTCGGGGACGAGCGCGGCGGCCGGGGAGCCCGCCGCGAGCACGGCGTTGCCACGGCGTCCGAGGGCGAGGAGCTTGCAGTTCGCCGCCGATCCGCCGCTGTCGGGGCGGCGGAGGGCGAGGTTGTGAATGACCGGCACGCCGGCCGCGCGCGCGCGGCCGGTGAGGGTGCCCAGGTTCCGCCGGAGCCCGCTCGCCCGGACCGCCTCGACCAGCGCGGGTAGCAGCGCGCGCTCGCCGATGATCGCCTCCTGGCACTCCATGGTGAGGAGAGCGGAGTGCGTGGGCTCGAGCAGCGACCGGAGATCGATCGGCATGGAGGCGGACACTGGCAGCAGCGCGAGCGCCCCGTCAACGGGAGGCGGTTGACCCGTCGGGGGAGATCGAGGCATGCGAATCGACATGCGAGCTGCCGGATATGCCGCCGACGGGCGCCTCGTCCTCGAAGAGCGCCCGGTGCCGGTGCCAGAAGAAGGTGAGGTCCTCGTCGCCATCGGCTACTGCGGTATCTGTGGCACCGACGTGCATGCGATCCGGGAGGGTTGGGCGCGCGCCGGGGCAGTGCTGGGGCACGAGTGCGCGGGGCGGATCGCCGCCGTCGGGCCCGGCGTGGGAGGCTGGTCGGAAGGCGACGCGGTCACCGTCGAGCCGAGTCTCTCGTGCGGCGCGTGCGAGCTCTGTCGTGCGGGACGTCCGTCGCTCTGCCGCGCTCACCTCGCCGCGATGATGGAGGGGTGCTGGCCCGGGGCCTTCGCCGAGTACGTCCGGGTCAACTGCCGGCAGGTCTACCGTCTGCCGCCGGGCCTCGACCTGCGCACGGCGGCGCTCACCGAGCCGCTGGCGGTCGCGCTCCACGCGGTCACCCGGAGCGGCCTCCGGGGCGGGGAGACGGCGCTCGTGACCGGTGCCGGTCCGCTCGGCTGCCTCTGCGTGGCGGCCCTCCGTGCGCGCGGCGCCACCCGGGTCATCGTGAGTGAACCCTCGGCCGCGCGTCGTGCCGCGGCGCTCGCCTGCGGGGCGGAGCACGTATCCCGCGGCGTTCGAGGCCGGGCTCGCGCAGCTTCGTCCCGGCGGCACGCTGGTCATCGTGGGCACCGGCCTCGCGCACCCGACGCTGGAGCAGAACCGCGTGCTCCTGCGCGAGCTCGTCGTCACGGGAGCCTTCAACTACGACGCGACCGGCTTCGCGGACGCGCTCGATCTCCTGTCGTCGGGTGTCCTGCCGCTCTCGGGGCTCGTGAGTCCCGTGAACGTGCGGCTCGAGGACATCATGCCGACGGTCGAAGGGCTGGCCGCGGGGACGATCGCGCAGAAGATGCTCGTCACGCCGCGGTGAGCCAGGGGCCGATACGACGAGTGGATGCGGGCAGAGGGGAACACGAATGCCCCGTTCGCCGAGGGCGATGGCAACCGTCCAGGGGCACGTGCGACATGACGGGGTCGTGCGCGGTGGCCAGCGGGGCCGGTCTACCACTGCCGGTTGGCCTGCGCCTTCGCCGTGACGGCGTGCTCCGCGGAGAAGTAGAGGAAGACGCCGAAGGCGTCCGCGTTCCGCGTGAGCCCGATCGGAAACGCGAGCCCCCACACCCATTGCACACCGCCCGGGCCATTCCAGCCGACGCGGACGCCCGGGTTGAAGGTCGCGCGCGTCTTGTCGGCCACGCCGCGCCCCTCGATCTCCTCGTCGCGCGACGCGACGAACTCGCCGAGCAGGTTGATCGCATCGACGGGTTCCCAGATCAGGCTCGCCCCCCCGTTCCACGACGTGAGGCTCTCGCTGCGCGGGGGCGCCTCCGGCACGCGCGCGTGGGGGACGACGGTCACGCCCAGGTTCACGTGGCCCGCCCAATGGTTGTTGAACTGCTTGCTCACCGGCAAGAGGAGCTGGACGCCGGCTGATCCGTTTCCCAGACCCTCCTTGAAGCTGCCCGTCGGGAGAATGAGCGAGACGCGCGGCGCCATGGCGGGCCGGCGCCCTTCGTCCTTTAACAACTGGTAGCGATAGTTGAGCAGCACATCGCCGACCCCCCGTCCGGCTCCCGGTCCGGCCGCCCACTGGAAGGGCACCGTGAACGAGAGCTGGTGCGTCACGCCCCAGGCAGGCCACTCCTGAGTGTAGGTGGCCGTCCAGTCGCCGGTTCTCCGGTCGTAG
>VBLA01000583.1 GCA_005879245.1 Deltaproteobacteria bacterium | reverse complement strand
GTCGGCGTGCAGCACCTTGCCGCTGACGGGGTGGCGCTGCACCTCGCGCAACAGGACCATCTTGTCGTGCAGCTCTCCATCCGACCCACCACCATGGACGAGCCGGATCAGGTGGGAACCTTCCAGGTGCTTCAGCTTTTCGTCGAACTCCTCCGCCTGCACCCCGATCGCGACCGTCGTGCGTTTGGGGCCGTAGAACACGGCGGGGATCATACCGGCGCGGCGGAGTTTGCGGGCCGCGCCCTTGCCGCCCTGGGTGCGGCGATCGACGTGAACTTCGACTGCTTCCATGGGGGCCGTCCTTAAACGAAGAGCGAGCTGATGGAGTCTTCCTCGTGCGTCCGCTTGATCGCTTCACCGAGCAAAGGGGCAACGGAGAGGACGTGGAGTTTCGGGAGACCTGCTGCCTCGGTGCGCAGCGGAATCGTGTCGGTGACGATGAGCTCATCGAGCGACGAACTCGCGAGGCGGGGGATCGCCGCCCCCGAGAGCACGGCATGGGTCGCGCACGCGAACACGAGCGGGGCACCCGCCGCCCGCACCGCGTCGGCCGCCGCACAGAGGGTCCCCGCCGTATCGACCATGTCGTCGATCACGACGGCCACTCGCTCGTCCACCTCGCCGATGATCTGCATCTCCGCCACCTCGTTCGGCCGCGCGCGCCGCTTGTCGATGATGGCGAGGTTGGCATCGAGGCGCCGGGCGAATGCCCGTGCCCGCTCGACACCCCCGGCATCGGGTGAGATCACGGTGACCTCGCGGCGTCCGACCCGCTCACGGAGGTACTGGAGGAGCACCGGCGTCGCGTAGACGTTGTCGACCGGCACGTCGAAGAACCCCTGGATCTGTCCCGCATGCAGGTCGACCGTCAGCACCCGCGAGGCGCCGGCGGCGGGCCGACGCCCGCTTGAAGGCGTCGAGCATGAGGAGGAGCTCCATCAGGTGGTCGTTCGTCGGCGTGCAGGTCGATTGCAGGACGAAGACGTCGCCGCCGCGCACGTTCTCGTCGATCACGACCTGGACCTCGCCGTCGCTGAAGCGACCGACCTCCGCCTGACCGAGCGGGACGCCGACGTAGCGACAGATCGCGTCCGCGAGCGGACGATTGGAGTTCCCCGCGAATATCTTGATCTCGTCTTTCACCGGCTGATTCCCGCGAGCTGGGCGGGAAGGACTCGAACCTTCGCTGCCGGATCCAAAGTCCGGTGCCTTTCCAGCTTGGCGACCGCCCAAGAGAAAGACCCGAGCCGCCTCGCAAAAGCAGGCATGCTAGGGGCTAGTTTCCGTGATGTCAACTGAGGCGACGCTCGTCATTGCCCTCGGGAACGCCGTGTGGCACAAGACGCCGTGCTTCGCTTCGAACGCGTGGCGCACGCGGCGGCGGCCCGTGCCGGCGCGCTCATTCGCTCGCGCTACCGGGATCGGCAGGACATCACCTTCAAGGGTGAGGTGGACCTCGTGACCGCGGTCGATCGAGAAGCCGAGCGGCTGATCGTCGACATGATAACGGCCGCCTTCCCGGAGCACGGCATCCATGCCGAGGAGTCCCCCAGCCGCTCCAGTCGCGACGGCCATCGCTGGTACATCGACCCGCTCGATGGCACCACCAACTTCGCCCACGGCTACCCGCACTTCGCGGTCTCGATCGCGCTCGCCCGCGACGACGAGCTCCTCCTCGGGCTGGTCTACGATCCCGTCCGCGAGGAGCTCTTCACGGCGCTCCGCGGCTCCGGCGCGCGCCTGAATGGCGCCCCGATCGAGCTCTCCTCGGTGGACCAACTCGACCGTGCGCTCCTCGGAACCGGCTTTCCGTACGACCAGCGGCAACACGCGGACTTCTACCTCTCCTTCTGGCGCGAAGCGGTACGGCAGGCACAGGGGGTGCGTCGCGCCGGCGCCGCGGCGCTCGACCTGTGCTACGTAGCCTGCGGCCGCCTCGACGGGTTCTGGGAGTGGAAGCTCCACCCCTGGGACCTGGCCGCGGGTCGACTGATCATCGAGGAGGCCGGAGGCCGCGTCACGGACAGCGCCGGAGGCCCACACCGGTTGACGGGCGAGGAGACCGTCGCGTCCAACGGCAGAATCCACGAGGAGTTGCTCGCCATGGTCGCACGTGCTCGCGGACAGTGGTCGTCGGAGGGTTCCCATGCCCGGGGCTGACCGGTTCTCGCTCGCTGGCCTGCGGACGCTCGTCACCGGGGGGAGCCGCGGCATCGGACGGGCGATCGCGCTT
>VBLA01000152.1 GCA_005879245.1 Deltaproteobacteria bacterium | reverse complement strand
GCCATCGGTGCGGCGAGCCCGGGCGATACGCTGCGGATCTTCCCCGGGACGTACGCCGAGGCGGTCGTCATCGACAAGGCGCTGCGCGTGATCCCGGGGGGCTGCTGTGCCTGGGTCATCGACGCGGGATGCACCGCCTCGACCGCGGTCAACATCCTGGCCGACGACGTGACGTTCTCCGGGCTCGCGGTCCAGGGCGGGACCCTCTACGAGATCGACGTCGAGCACCGGGATCGCGTCAAGGTACTCCGTTCGATAATGAGCGAGACCTGCGGCACCGCGGAGTACGGCATCCAGGTGTACCGGAGCACGAACGTGAAGCTGTGGTTGAACGAGACCTCGGGCTTCAGCGACGCGGGAGTCTACATCGGGGGCATCGCGCAGAGCGGTGACGTGCGCGTTCAGCAGAACGAGAGCAGCAACAGCGCGCGCGGCTACATCGTGGAGGATTCGCTTCCCGGCCGGCGGGGCGTCATCCTGTCGGGGAACCTCGCCCTCCAGAACACCCAGAGCGGGATCTTCCTGCACAACTCCGACGGCGTGCGCCTCCTCCACAACTGCGTGACCGGCCTTCCCGGGACGACCGCCACCGGCATCGAGCTCGACACGACGTCCGACGGCAACGTGATCACCGGCAACGCGATCGACGAGAACGTCACCGACGTGCTCGACAGCTGGCGGAACAACCACTTCACGACGGGCAGCGTGCCCCCCTGCCCGTGACGCGTCGGGACGAGGAAGCGGCCGCGCCGCTCACCGTCCCCGCCAGACCGGCTTCCGCTTCTCGGCAAAGGCGCGCGGACCCTCGACGACGTCCTCGCTCGTGAAGAGCTTCTGCACCAGCGGGTAGTGCGCCACCATCGCCTCCACGACCGGCCGCCCGAGACCCTGGAGCGCCGCCTGCTTGGAGGCCTGCACGGCGAGCGGGGAGCATTCGCTCATCTCCCGTGCCCATCGCTCCGCGGCGGCGAGGAGGTCCCCGGCCGGCACCACCTCGTTCACCAGGCCGATGCGGGCCGCCTCGGCCGCCGAGACCGGGCGGTCCGTGAGGATCATGCCCATCGCCACCTTGAGCGGGACGTGACGCGGCAGGCGGTGAACGCCCCCGGCCGCGGCCATGAGCCCGACCCGCGGCTCGGGGAGCCCGAGCCGGGCATGCTCGGCGGCGATGATGACGTCGCAGGCGAGCGCCAGCTCGAGCCCGCCGCCGAGCGCGAAGCCGTTCACCGCCGCGATCAGCGGCTTCCAGAAATCGTCGCGCGCGACCAGTCCTCCGAAGCCGCCCTTCGGCATACGCGGCACGCCGTGCAGCGTGGTCCACTTGAGGTCGTTGCCGGCCGAGAAGGCGCGGTCACCCGCGCCGGTCAGGATCGCCACCCAGATCTCGGGGTCGGTCACCACGTCGTCCCACACGCGCGCGAGCTCCTCGTGGGCCGGCGGATGGAGCGCGTTCATCACCTCCGGGCGGTTGATCGTCACGTACGCGATCCGATCGCGCTTCTCGTAGCGGATGAACTCGAACTCCATGCGACCTCCAGCAGGCGGCGGGTCGCCACCTCCCTAGCGCAGCGCGACCCGGTTTGACAGGGGCGCTCGACCCCCGCTATGCGGCGAGCATGGCCCTCGAGCACCGCTTCATCGACACCAACGGTGTCCGCCTGCACTGCGCGGTCGACGGCGAGGGGCCGCTCGTCGTCCTGTTACACGGCTTTCCTGAGTGCTGGTACTCGTGGCGCCACCAGATAGCGGCCCTCGCGCCCCACTTCCGGGTGGTGGCGCCGGACATGCGCGGCTACAACGAGAGTGACAAGCCCGCCGGCGTCCGCGCCTACGCCATGTCGGAGCTGGTGGCCGACGTCGACGGGTTGCTCCGGGCCTTCGGCGAGCACGAGGCGGTGATCGTCGGGCACGACTGGGGCGGGGCAGTCGCCTGGAGCTTCGCGATGGAGCGTCCGAACGCGACGCGGCGGCTCGTCGTGCTCAACTGTCCCCATCCGGCGATCTTCGTCGAGCACCTCCGCGGGAACCGCCGTCAGCTCGCGCGGAGCTGGTACATGTTCTTCTTCCAGATTCCCTGGCTCCCGGAGACGCTCCTCCGCCTCGGCGGCGCATGGGCCATCGGCGCCGCCATCCGGCGGTCGACGGTGCGCGAGGACAGCCTCACCGACGAGGACCTGAGGATGCTCCGCGCGGCGGCGAGCCGCCCGGGGGCACTGCACAGCGGGGTCAACTACTACCGGGCCGCCTTCCGGAGCCCGGACGCCGAGACGCTCTGGCCCGCCTGGCTCCGGCGCTTCATCCACGGCGATCCGCCGCCCGCACTCCTGCGCGCGCGGCCGGAAGACTGGCCGCGGATCCACGCGCCGACTCTCCTCGTCTGGGGCGAGGCCGACATCGCGCTCGGCAAGGAGCTGACGCTCGGCATGGGACCGCTGATGGCAGCACCGCTCGACATCAAGTACATCCCGCTCTGCGGCCACTGGGTGCAGCAGGAGCAACCCGAGCTGGTGAACAACTACCTGCTCGACTTCCTGGGCGACGCCGCGCGCGAGTCCGAAGCCGCGCCGGCCCCTGCGTAGCTTCGGCCGTCGACGACCGGGGCGCGCGGCGCGGCAGCCGACCGCTCCCTGTCGTGGCAGTACCTGCCATTGGCCGGTCCCCGGGGACGCGCTAAGGATCCGGACGTGCGGAACCCCGAGCTCGCCCGCTTCTTTCGCGACCTGGCGGCGTACCTAGAGATGGACGACGTACCCTTCAAGCCCCGCGCCTACGAGAAGGCCGCGCTGGCGATCGAGTCGTGCGACCGGCCGCTTGCCGAGCTCCACCTCGAGGGCGGAGCGAAGGCGCTCTGCACGATCCCCGGCATCGGGAAGTCGATGGCCGAGAAGCTCGCGGAGATCCTCACGACCGGGAAGTGCCAGGCCCACGAAGTGTATCGCCGCCGCATGCCGGTCGACCTCGCGGCCCTGACGGCCGTCGAGGGCGTGGGGCCGAAGGCCGTCAAGGTTCTCTACGACCACCTCGGGATCCGGACGGTCGAGGACCTCGCCGCGGCAGCGCGGGCGGGGAAGATCCGTCCCCTGCCCCACTTCGGCGAGCGCAGCGAGCAGCGCATCCTGAAGGCCCTCACCGTCGTGCAGGCCGGCACCGCCCGCCAGCCCCTCGCCGTCGTGCTCCCGCTCGTCGAGGCCGTGGCGGAGACGCTCGCCAGCGTCCGGGGCGTGGAGCGGGTCGCGATCGCGGGCTCGATCCGCCGCCGCCGGGAGACGATCGGTGACGCCGACCTGCTCGCCGTCGCCCGCAAGGCGGAGCCGGTCATGCGCGCCTTCGCGGGCATCCCCGAGGTCGCCAGCGTGCTCGGACGGGGGAGCACCACGTGCAGCGTGAAGCTCGCCACCGGCCTGCAGGTCGATCTGCGCGTCGTGCCCGCGGAGAGCTTCGGGGCCGCGCTCCTCTACTTCACCGGCAGCAAGGCGCACAACGTGGTGCTCCGCCAGCTCGCCATCAAGCGGAAGCTCAAGCTGAACGAGTACGGCCTCCTGCGAGGAACGCGGCGGGTGGCGGGCCGCACCGAGGAGGAGATCTACGACCACCTCGGCCTCGCCTACATTCCCCCCGAGCTCCGGGAGGACCAGGGTGAGATCGAGGCAGCGCGGCAGGGCCGGCTGCCGGTGCTCATCGAGCCCGGGGCTCTCCGCGGTGACCTCCAGACGCAGACCAACTGGACCGACGGCGCGGACTCGATCGAGGCGATGGCGGTGGCCGCGCGCACCGCGGGCCTCGAGTACATCGCGATTACCGACCACACCGTGAGCCTCGCCATGACCGGCGGCTCCGACGCGACCAAGCTCCGGAAGCAGATGCGCGAGATCGACCGCCTGAACCGCAAGCTTGACGGCATCCGGATCCTCACGGGCGCCGAGGTGAACGTCAACAAGGACGGCACGCTCGACATCGACGATGAGACGCTCGCCGCGCTCGACGTGGTCGGGGTGGCCGTCCACTCGCACTTCAACCTCCCGCGCGCCGACCAGACCCGTCGCATCTGCCGGGCGATCAGCAATCCCCACGCCGACATCCTCTTCCACCCGACCGGCCGCGTGATCGGCAAGCGCGAGCCCTACGACGTCGACATCGATACGATCATCGCGACGGCGAAGGCGACGGGGACGATCCTCGAGCTCGACGCCTACCCCGACCGGCTCGATCTGCGCGCCGAGCATGTCCGCAAGGCGATCGGGGCCGGCATGCCGATCGTCATCGACTCCGACGCCCACAGCGTGAAGCACCTGTCGTTCCCGCGCCTCCACGGGATCGCTCAGGCGCGCCGCGGCTGGGCGAGCGCCGACGACGTGCTCAACACCCGACCGGTGGAGACGTTCCTCGGCGGCCTCAAGGGGAGGGCCCGCAGCGCGCGGAGTCGGCGCGCTTGAGCGTCGGGCCCGGGGCGGTGCGCGGAAAGGAGGGCGCCGTCCCACGTCGTAAGAGGCCATCGCACCCTGCTCCATCGCTTGGGGCGTGCCGGTTCAGGGTGATTTTGGTTGACAGGGCTCCCCGCCCGGCGCTACGTCGCGGACACCACGTGGCCGTCCCTAACACCCTCCCCGACCCCTTCGAGGGCCTGTCCGCATAACGCGATCGGTCTCGATCCGGAGGGGAGCGTGGTGGTAGGGGGAGTGGCGGCGCTGGGGCTCACGGTCGTGAAGCTCGCCGAAAGACTCTCCGGCCAGTACCTGCTCGTATCGCGCGGCTGCCTGCTCTTCGGCCGCAACGTCCTCAAGGACACGCCCACAGCGGGAAGCTCGGGAGGCCTCTTCAAGGCCGAGGGCCTCCCCGCCACCAGATTGCCCCTGAGGAACGGCTCGTCAGCTCGGGACCGGATCGACGATCTCACACCCGTCGACTGGCCCGCCGTCTTCGGGAACGATCGCCCCGTCGAGGTGGAGATCGGGCCCGGACGGGGGGAAACGCTCCTGGCCGCCGCGACCACGCGGCCCGGCACCAACTTCTTCGGCATCGAGCACGATACCCGTAGAGCCGAGACGCTGTCGGGCGTCGCCGCGGCACGCGGGCTGGCCAACGTCCGGATCGTAGCGGGCGACGCGCGCTGCATCGTCGGGCGGCTGGTGCCCGACGCCTCGGTCGCGGCCTACTACATCTACTTCCCTGACCCCTGGCCGAAGACGCGCCACCGCGGCCGCCGCCTCGCCGCACCGGACCTCGCCGGGCATCTTCTTCGGACGCTGGTCGAGCACGGGCGGATTCACGTGCTCACCGACCTCGCTCCGCTGCTCGCCGCCTTCGTCGCGGAGCTCACGCGCGCTGGCCTCGTCCGCAGCGCGGGGGCAGAGCCGCCCGCCGGGCGGCCCACGACGCACTACGAGCGCAAGTACGCCCGAGCTGGCGCGTACTACGCTCGCTTCGAGCGTGCCCGATGAGGACCGGAGCCCCGGCGCCCGGTACTGCGGTCTGAGGGGATTTCAACCTGACGACGGCTGCTACGATGCGGGCATGGGGACACCGCAGGGGTGCCCGATGCGGCAGGCATGCAGGGCGCAGCACGGGGTGCGCGATCGGGGAGCGGCTTCAGGCCCCGCGACGCGTTCCCGTCGCGTGCCCGCGCTCGCGCGGGTGGGCGAGGTCGGCGACGAACCGCCGCGCGACCGCCGCGATGCCGGGCGCGTCGAGACCGTGCTTCGCGTAGAGGGCGTCCCCGGTCCCCGACTCGCCGAAGTCGCGCACGCCGTGGCACCGGACCGGGATGCCCGTCTCCGAGAGGGCTTCGCTCACCGCGCTGCCGAGCCCGCCGACGATGCCGTGATCCTCGACGGTGAGAACGGCGCCGGTGCGGGCGCCCCACTCCGTGAGCCTCGCCGCATCGATCGGCTTCAAGGTGTGCACGTTCAGGACTGCGGCCTCGATCCCCTCCCCCGCGAGAGCGTCGGCGGCCACGAGCGCGTGGCCCACCACGGCTCCCGAGGCGGCGATCGCGAGGTGCCGTCCCTCACGCAGCACCACCGCCCTGCCGAATTCGAAGCGATAGCCCGCGGGAGAGACGTCGGCGACCTTTTGCCGCGTGAGCCGGAGGTAGGCCGGCCCCTCGTGCCGGACGAGGTGCTCGACGGCGGCCTCCGCCTCGATCCCGTCGGCCGGTTGCACGACGACGAGGTTCGGCAGCGTCCGCATGAGCGCCACGTCCTCGAGCCCCATCTGGCTGTAGCCGTCCTCGCCGATGCCGATGCCGGCATGGGTCCCGACCAGCTTCACGTTGGCGCGGTTGTAGGCGACCGAGACCCGGATTTGCTCGAAGCGACCCGCGAGGAAGCAGGCGAAGCTCGCGGCGAACGGGATCTTCCCGGCTAGGGCCAGCCCGGCGGCGACACCCACCATGTTGCCCTCGGCGATGCCGACCTCGAAGAAACGCTCGGGGTACTTGTCCGCGAAGGGCTTCGTGCAGGTCGAGCTCGCGAGATCGGCGTCGAGCACGACGATCCGGTCCTCGGTACCCCCGACCCGAACGAGAGCCCGGCCGAACGCGGCGCGGGTCGCCTCAGCCATGGGCCGCGATCTCCTCGAGTGCCCGCTTCGCCTCCTCGGGCGTCGGGGCCTTGCCGTGCCAGGCTGCCTTGCCCTCCATGAAGGAGACGCCTTTACCCTTCACGGTGTGGGCGATCAGCATCCATGGCCCCCCGCCGCGTCCGCTCTCGTCGAGCGCCTCGATCACCAGACCCAGATCGTTACCGTCCGCGATCTCGCGCACCTTCCAGTTGAAGCTCCGCCATTTCGTGGCGAGCGGCTCGAGGTCCATGATCTCGTGCACCGGCCCGTCGAGCTGGACCTTGTTGTAGTCGAGGATGACGACCAAATTCGCGGGCTGGTACTTGCCGGCCGCCATCGCCGCCTCCCACACCTGACCCGCCTGCGTCTCCCCGTCACCCAGCAAGCAGAAGACGCGATAGCGGTCGCCGTCGAGCCGGCTCGCCAACGCCATCCCGAGCGCGAGGGAAAGTCCCTGTCCGAGCGATCCCGTGGCCGCCTCGACCCAAGGGAGGAGCACCCGATCGGGGTGTCCCTGGAGCCGGCTGCCGAGCTTCCGGAGGCTCGCAAGCTCCTCGACGGGCAGCTCCCCGGCTTCGGCCAGGGCTGCGTACACGATCGGCACGCCGTGGCCTTTCGAGATCACGAACCGATCACGGTCCGCCCACGTGGGATCACCCGGGCGGCGGCGGAGGGTGTGGAAGAAGAGCGTGGCCACGATCTCCGCCGCGGAGAGCGAGCCGCCCGGATGCCCGGACCCCGCTGCCGTGATCATGCGGATCACGTGCTCGCGCATCCTCCGGACGATCGGCTTCAGGCGCGCGACCTCTTCGCTGCGCGTCGGGGTGCCGCTCATACGGTCTACGTCAGGCGGCCGACGAGGTCGTGGCTGGAGCCAGGGAGTGGCTGGCGGTTCCGCCGGTCCCATTATCGCTCCCGAGCCCGCAGAACATCTCGTAGTCGATGAGCCGCGTCACCGTCGGATGCTCCCCGCACACGGCGCACTTCGGGTCGCGCCGCAGGCGGAGGAGGCGCACCTCGCTCGCCAGCGTGTCGAAATGCATCATCCGGCCGATGAGAGGCGTCCCCT
>VBLA01000151.1 GCA_005879245.1 Deltaproteobacteria bacterium | reverse complement strand
CGCACTACCGCTATCGGGGCCGCTGCCGCGCCATGACGACGTTCAACGCCGGCCAGCTCGAAGGTCCGACCGAGCCGGTCGTCTTCCGGGAGACCGTACACGGCCCGGTGCTCGGGTATGCGACCGTGCAGGGACGGCGGGTGGCCATCTCCGAGAAGCGCGCGACGCGGGGCCGGGAGGCGCTCAACGCCTACGCCTTCGCCTTCGCCTTCGCCGATCTCAACGACAGCACGGTCAGCTCCGCGCGTACCTTTCTCAAGACGATGGCGCAGATCGAGTTCACGTTCAACTGGTTCTACGCGGACGACCACGACATCGCGATGTTCTCCAGCGGACGTCTGCCGAAGCGCCCGCGCGGCATCGACTCCGGGCTGCCCACGGTGGGTACGGGACGGTACGAGTGGCGGGGATTCCTCTCACCGGCCCAGCACGCGCAGGTGATCAATCCGCCGAGCGGTGCGATCGTCAACTGGAACAACAAGTCGGCCCGCGACTTCGGCGCCGCCGACAACAACTGGGGACGCGGCTCGATTCATCGCAGCCTGCTCCTCCAGCACGCGCTCGATCGCAACTCGACCCATACGCTCGACTCGGTGGTGGCTGCGATGAATCGCGCGGCGACCCAGGACCTGAGAGTTATGGAGGTGCTACCCGCGCTCGCCGCCGTGCTCGACACCGGGCCCGCACCGACGCCACGAGCCGCCCAGATACTCCAGCTGCTCAAGGACTGGCGAGCTGCCGGGGGAAGTCGGCTCGATCGCGACCTCGACGGCAAGATCGACGACCCGGGAGCGGCGATCCTTGACCAGGCGTGGCCCAGCATCACCGATGCGGTGATGGGGCCGGTGCTGGGCGAACAGCTCGCCCAGCTCGCGAGCCTGATGACGCGCGACAATGCTCCTTCGAGCCAGGGATCGGCATACCTCGACGGCTGGTACGGCTACGTCGACAAGGACCTCCGGACGATCGCGGGCCAGCGGTGGAGGGCGCGTTTCACACGAAGTTCTGTGGCCGTGGCGACCTGACCGCCTGTCGCTCCGATCTCTGGGCCGCTCTCGACGCAGCCGGCGCCGCGCTCGAGACGACCCAGGGCGCCGATCCGACCGCCTGGAGAGCCGACGCCACCCACGAGCGCATCAGGTTCGCGCCCGGCCTCCTGGCGGACTCGATGCGCTGGAGGAACCGCTCGACCTTCCAGCAGGTCGTGAGCTTCACGGCGCACCGCGCTCCGCGCTGAAAGCGGCGCTTCACATATGCACACCCTGGCCGACGCGGCGGCCCGTGGTTACCTTCCGCCGACCATGCACCGGCTCCGTCTGATCGACGATCGGCTCCCCGCGTCAAACTCCGACGGCGAGGCCGCGCAACGCGTGGCCGAGGACGAGGCACTCGACGCCTACTCGACGATCGTGGCCTCGGTCGCCGACCGGCTGCTGCCCTCCGTCGCGAGCCTCGTCGTCCGGCGCGGCGGGCGGGCCCGCGGCGCCGGCTCGGCCGTCGTGATCACGCCGGACGGCTTCCTCCTCACCTCGGCACACGTGCTCTCCGGGGCCGACAGCGGGGAGGCGCGGCTGGCTGACGGGCACGAGGTTGGCCTCGAGATCGTCGGCCGCGATCCCCTCTCCGACCTCGCCGTGGCGCGCGTCGCCGCCTCCTGGCTTCCCGCCGCCACCCTCGGCGACGCCGACCGGCTGCGCGTCGGCCAGCTCGTCGTCGCGATCGGCAACCCGCTGGGATTCTCGGGGTCGGTCACGGCCGGGGTGGTGAGCGCGCTCGGCCGCTCACTGCCGACGCGCGCGGGCTCGGCCACGCGCATCGTCGAGAACGTGATCCAGACCGACGCGGCGCTCAACCCGGGCAACTCCGGCGGCGCGCTCGCCGACAGCCGCGGGCGTGTGGTCGGCATCAACACCGCTGTTGCGGGCCTCGGCCTCGGGCTGGCGGTGCCGATCAACGCGACGACGCTCCGCATCGTCGCCGCCCTCATGCGCGAGGGCCGCTTCCGGCGGGCGTTCCTGGGAATCGCCGGTGGAGTTCGCCCGCTCCCGCCGCGGCTGGCGGCGAGCCTCGGCCGGCGGAGTGCGATCGAGGTGACGGAGGTCGTGGACGGGAGCCCCGCGGCTCGCGCGGGCCTGCGGCCCCGGGACCTGATTCTCGACGTCGACGGGCAGCCGGTCGCGGGGGTCGGCGATCTCCAGCGCCTGATGGTCAGCGACGTGATCGACCGCGCGGTCGCCGTCCGCGTGGGGCGGGGCGGTGAGCTGCTGTCGCTCTCGGCGACACCGGTCGAGCTCGCCGCCTGAGCCGCTCTCGCCATGCCTACTCCGGTCGAGTACACCGTCCCGCGTGACACCGCGAGCCGACGGTCGCCCCACCAGCCACCACGTCCGCGTGCGAGACCTCCGTCTCCACTACCTCGACTTCGGGGGGGACGGCCCGCCTCTCCTCTTCCTCCATGCGACCGGCTTCCACGCCTGGGTCTGGGCACCGTACGCGGAGCACTTCCGCGCGACGCATCGGGTGCTCGCGCTGGATCAGCGCGGCCATGGCGAGAGCGACAAGCCGCCCAGCGGGTATCGGTGGGAGGAGTTCGGCGCGGATCTCATGCGCTTCCTCGATGCCCTCACCCTCGACCGCGTCCACGTAGTCGGTCACTCGAAGGGCGCGACGGCGATCGCGGCAGCGGCGGCTGCCGGGACGGAACGGCTCGCCCGCGCGGTGCTGATCGAGCCGGTTCTCTTCGCTGGTCCGCTGGCGTCGGCACCCATCCGGGAGAGCCCGCTCGCGGTCGGCGCCGGGCGGCGGCGGGAGGTGTGGCCGTCGCGTGCGGCGATGTTCGACTCGCTCCGCCCCCGGATGCCGTTCGAGACCTGGCAGGAGGAGTTCGTCCGCTGCTATGTCGATCACGGCGTGGCCGATCGCCCCGACGGTCAGGTGGTGCTCCGCTGCCCGGGTGCAATCGAGGCGGAGATCTACGCGCACGCGCCGATGACCGACGGCTTCGCCCTCCTCGAGCGGCTTCACGTGCCGGTGCTCCTCATCGGCGGCGAGCGGAGTCCGGGACTCGGAGAGCGTGAGGCAGCCGAAGCCCTCCGGCGGCTGCCCGCCGGAACGCTCCTCACCGTTCCAGGCGCCGGCCACTTCGTGCCCATGGAGCGCCCGCGCGAGGTGATGGAGGCGATCGCCCGCTTCCTGGCCGAACCCCGGGCACCCACCCGGCGGACGTGACCCGAAGCCCTCGACCTCCCGACGACGCATCTCCCAGCACAACTGCGTGACGCCGAGCGCGTCGCGCGCCGGGTCTCAGCGCGGCGCGAAGATCAGGAAGTACTGGTAGGGGAGGAAATCCGGCTCCGCGACGAGCCGGTAGCTCGCTGCGGTCATCTCCTCGACCACTTGCTCGCGCGCGAGCTTGTGCTCGCGCGGCGGGCCCACGGGCAGCTCACGCTTGTGCCAGTCGATGACCGCCACCCTACCGTGCGAGCGGAGGAAGCGCTGCAAGCCTCGGAGGTAGGTGAGCCGATCATCGAGGTGATGGTAGGTATCGACGATCAGGACGACGTCGACGCTCCCCACCGGCAAGCGCGGATTGTCGGCCGAGGCGAGAATGGGCACGACATTGTCCGTATGCTCTCGCTCCGCCCGCGCGCGCAGGTACGCGACCATGTTGGGCTCCGGGTCGACCGCGAGCACGCTCCCGCTCCGTCCGACGGCGGCTGCCAGGTAGCGGCTGAAGTACCCCGTGCCCGCCCCGAGATCCGCTACCGTCATGCCTCGACCGATCTCCAGCGCCCGAACCACCGCCGCGGGCTTCTGCCACGCGTCGCGCGCCGGATCGTCGAAAACCGAGACCCAGTGGTCGACGTCAGCGAACGAGTGGTGCGAGGTGGCGTCGTGGCTGGGCGGCGGCGCTTCCGCTGCCGCCACGCCCACCAGGAACGCGATCAGCGGGATGAGCAGCAGCCTCAATCGCCCTGATCGAGGAACCCCTCGGCGTCGTTCCGGCTCGCGGGAGCGCTGTAGACCGCGTCCCAGCACTGACCGGCGCTGTTCTTCAGCTGCACGAGTACGTCGCTCTGCTGGACGAAGGGAAGGGTCGGCAGGCGAAGGAGGGCGCCTTTGCCCTTCAGGTTGATGCGGGCCCTCCCTGCGACGCCGGCCTCCAACTGGAGCTTCTGGATGCCGTTCGGGGTGAGCGACCGATCCGTGTAGCGGAAGCCGGAGTTGGTCCCCCGCCAGCAGGAGCGCGCGCCACAGACCTCGCCGGCCGGCGCGCTGACGGCGAGCCGGAGGCTCGGCGTATCCGCCGTATCGTCGTAGATGCAGAGCGTGTAGTCCGTGCCCGTCACGGGATCGCCGAAGTCGGCCAGGTCGGTCGCCGCTCCCGGCATCCATTTCCAGAGAAGGATATCCCGCTCGTGCGTCGATGTCCTGGTCAGCTTGAGCGGCGCGTTGCCCGACGCGGTCGGCTTCCGGCAGCCGGAGAGCGGCGTCGCACCACAGGGGAGTACCTGAGCGAGGTGGAACAGGAGCACATCGCTCGCGCCCGCGTTGTAGCTGGCGACCTCGAGGACCACGGTCTGTCCGGCACCGAGGGCAAACGTGAGGCTCGACTGCAACCCGGAGCTGTCGTCGTTGCAGGCGATCTCGGTGAGCGCCCCGCAGGAGCCCGTGTCGGCGGTCAGCACGGTGTCGTAGCCGCTGCCGGTCGTGTCGGCACGGAGGGTCATGTCGGCGGGCGCCGTGAAGGTGAACCAGGCGCTGTGCCCGTTCCGGTTCGGGCCGCCAAAGGTACAGGACTGGAGCGGATCCGACGCGACCGAGGTTGCCGCCGAGGCATCGAACCCCGCCGTGAAAGGCACCGTCGAGATGACGGTCGCCGCGCTGCAGTCGTCTGCGGCTGGTGGGAAGCCGTTGATGACGACGTTGATACCGCCCAGCGTGGCGCCAGCCGTCACCACCAGTGAGACCGACTGGGTCGGGTCGTCGGGCGGATTGGTCCCTGCCTCGTTGGCGCCGTTGTAGAACTCGGGCAGACCCGGCAGCGCGGCGGGCGGATCGAGGGGCCCGACGCTCGAGCCGTCGGTGAAGAAGTGGCTCACGGGCTCGATCTCCACGGTGTAGCTTCCTGCCGGCAGGCCCGGGATCTCGTAGAGTCCGCGGAGCGCGGGTGCCGGGGGACCGCCCGTGTTTGCGGGGAAATACCGGGCTCCCGAGGCGTAGCCGACCGCGGTGAGACGCGGGTCAGCGACCTGCCGCGCGACGACATAGGCGCCCTGGAACG
>VBLA01000150.1 GCA_005879245.1 Deltaproteobacteria bacterium | reverse complement strand
GGCGACTACCAACCGCGGGTCTCTCCCGGGGATTTCGAGCACAACCTCGAGTTGCTGGTGCAGGCCGTCAGGGCGCGGGGGGCGAAGGTCGTGCTGCTGACGGAGCCGTTCGGCCCGCAGAGTGAGCCCTTTCTGACGGGCGCGATCGCACAGCCCTGGGTGCTGAACAAGCTGCCCGACTATCGGACCTTCATCGGCATCCACCGCTCGTACAACGACAGGACGCGCGCGGTCGCCGTCCGTCTCGGGGTGCCGCTCGTCGATGCCGAGGCCGAGTTCGATCGCGACGACACGTCGCGGCTATTTTCGCCCTTCGACATCGTCCACCCCAACGACACGGGGTATCGGGTCATCGCCGAGATGCTCTTCGCGCTGCTTCAGCGCGACCACCTGGTCTCTCGCTGACACAAGCGGGTTACGGGTGAGCGCCAGCACCAGCGACGCCGCGCGGCGCCCCGACTGGACCGCACCCTCGATCGTCGCCGGAAGGCCCGTCCGTACCCAGTCGCCGGCGAGGAAGAGGTTCGCGAGCGGCGTCTCGGCCTCCGGCCGGACCGCGTCGGCCGCGGGCGTGAGGGAGAGCGTCGCGTGCCGTTCGCGGACGACGAGGGACCGTCGCACCGTCGTCCCGCCGAGCGCCGGCAGCACGGCGCGGGCGTCGCTCAGGACTTCCGACACGATCGCCTCGTCGGGTGCGTCGTCCCAGAAGCGGGCGCCGCTCGTGACCGAGGCGATCCGTCCGGGAGCGCACGCGAAGAGCCACTGCGCCCGGCCGCCGAGGAGCCCGAGGAACGGGGAGTCCCATCCGACGGGACGGTCGAGCCAGAGATGCACGCTCACGATCGGGGAGCTCCCGAGGGCGTGGAGCGAGCGGAACGGCGACACCTGGGCGAGCGCGGGCGGGAGGAGGCGAAGGAGTGCGCCGCACGGCACGGCGAGCACGACGGCGTCGGCGGGAACGTGCCGGCCGTCGCGCAGCACGACCGCCCGGACGCGATCGCCATCGAGCGCGAGCGTGACCACGGTCGCGCCGCTGAGCACCCTGCCGCCCGCCTCCTCGACCACGCGCCGGGCGTCGGTCGTGTAGACGTCGGAGAGGGGGGCGGCGGGGAGCACGAAGCGGGCCGCGCGCGCTCCCGCGAAGAACGCCCGCCGCACGACCGCCGCGAACGGCGCCGCGGCCGCCGCCTCCGGCACCTCGTTGAGCGTCGCGATCGCGAGCGGGTGCCAGAAGCGCGCCCGGGCCTCCGCCGACTGCCCGAGCCGGGCGAGGGCCTCGGCGACGGTGGCGCCGCGCCAGCCGTCGCCGCGGGCCGCCAGGCGGACGGCGCCGGCGAGAAGGCGAACGCGGTCGGCCGGCGAGAGGAGCCGGTAGCGGAGGAGCGCGGCGGCTCCCTGCACGGGTCCGGGGACGGGCGGCGCCGCGACGGCGCCCATCCCGAGCTGCGGCTCGGCGAGCGTCACGCGCAGGCGACGCTGCATGCGGACCTTCCCCGCCGCGCCGATCTCCCGCAGGAAGTCGAGCGCCTCGGTGTACGCCCCCATGAGGGCATGCGGGCCGTTGTCGACGACGTCGCCCGTCACCGGGTCGGTGAAGGAGTAGGCACGGCCCCCGAGGAAGGGCCGCCGCTCGAGGAGGGTCACGCGGGCGCCGGCACGCGCGAGCCGCACCGCCGCCGCCAGGCCCGCAAAGCCGCCCCCGACGACCGCAACGTGCGAGCCGCTCGTGTTCACCCGGCGAGCCGGTAGAGGAACCTGAGATGCGGCCGCACCCAGGCCGCCACGGCGAGGCCCGCCTTCTCCGGCCGCGTGAGCCGCACCTTCGGGCCGAAGACGTCGTAGCGCCGGAACATGATGCGGCGGAGAAGCTGCTCGTAGATGAGCCGCATCGCCTCGGCGGGGGCGAGCGACTGCCGATCCTCCTCGGCCAGGAGGAAGCGGGCGCGCCCGTAGTGCTCCCCGGCCCGGGCACACTCGAAGGCCATCACCTGTCGGAAAGCCTCGGTCATGTGCCCGGCGAGCAGGTCCTCCTCCGCGCAGTCGAAGCGCCGGAGATCGGCACGCGGCAGATAGATGCGGCCGCGGCACCCGTCCTCGCCCACGTCGCGGAGGATGTTGGTCAGCTGGAAGGCGAGCCCCAGATGGACGGCGTACTGCCGCGCCGAGGGGTTCTGATACCCGAAGATCTCGATGCAGATCAGCCCGACGGCTGCCGCCACGCGGTAGCAGTATTCCGCGAGCTCGTCCCAGGTCTCGTAGCGGTCGTGCTCGAGGTCCATCTCGACGCCTGCGATGACCGCTTCGAAGTGCGTGCGCGGGAGGGCGAACCGCTCGATGGCATCGGCGAGCGCGACACCGATCGGATGGCGCGGCCGGCCGGCGAACGCCGCGTCGAGCTCCGCGCGCCAGCGCGCGAGCAGGTGCGCGGGGTCCCGCGCCGCGCCCGGCTCGTCGACGATGTCGTCGGCGGCACGGCAGAAGGCGTAGACGGCCGCGAGCGCGCGCCGGCGGTCGTGCGGCAAGAGCCGGAACGCCCAGGCGAAGTTCGAGGCCGCGCGACGCGTGAGGAGCTCGCAATGAGCGTAGGCGGCCGTCGCGCGCGGGGTCATCCGAGGAGCCCCCGCCACATGACGCGGGCGAGATCGGCCCGGCCGAGCGTCGGACGTGCGTGTAGGACATCGTGGTCCAGGGCTTCGATGCGAGCGAGGAGCGCGAGACCGCCGCCAGCGAACATTCGCACCTCGCGCCCGAGGCGACCGATCACCATGGGGGCGAGCGGGAGCCCGCGCGCGAAGAGCGCGCGCGTCCGCTCGATCTCGAAGGCGAGCAGGTCGCGGAAGTCCTGGTTCGCGCGCCTGGCGGCGATCGCCTCCCGGCTCGCGGGGAACCGCGCCAGGTCCTCCTCGGGAAGGTAGACCCGGCCCCGCGCATGGTCCTCCGCCACGTCTTGCCAGAAATTCGTGAGCTGGAGCGCCGTGCAGATATCGTCCGCGCGCCCCTGCCGCTCCGCATCCCGGTAGCCGAAGAGCGCGAGCACGATCCGTCCCACCGGGTTCGCCGAGTACCGGCAGTAGCCGAGCAGATCGGCGAAGGTCGCGAAGGAGCGCGTCTCCCCCGCCGCGTCGCGCCGGAAGGCTTCGAGGAGATCGCCGAGGGCGTCGACCGGCAGGGCGTGCCGGGCGATCGTGTGGCCGAGGGCGAGGAAGATGGGGTCGTCGACGGCCTCCGGATCCCGCGTGCAGGCGAGGAGCTTCTCCTTCCAGCCGACCAAGCGGTCGAGCCGATCGACGCCCGGCTCGCCGTCGTCGGCGATGTCGTCCGCACCCCGCGCGAAGGCATAGACCGCCGCGATCTCGTCCCGGAGCCGCCGCGGCAGCAGCCAGGACCCGACGGTGAAGTTCTCGTAGTGGGTACGCGCGACCTGACGGCAGTGGGCGAAGGCGGCTCGCAGCCGCACGGGATCACCCGCTGCGGGCGGGACCCCGAGGGTGGAAGCCGCTTCCATCACCGCATCACGCCGCCAGCGCCGGCGCGAAACGCGCGTACTCTCGCCGCTCGTCGCGCACGCCCTGGAAGACGAACTCGCCGGTGAAGCCCGGGGGCGGCTCGCCCCCGGCGTCGCCCTCCCGCACGAGCCGCTCGTACGCCTCGATGTCGATCGCGGTCCGCTCGCGCAGCAACTCGGCCACTCCGGCCTGCACGGCGACGCCGGTCGGGACGAGACCCGTGAAGAACTCCGCACAGCAGCCGCTCCCGTAGGAGAAGAGGCCGAGCCGCTGGCCCGCCAGGCGTGAGCCTTCTCGCTCGAGAAGCGCCGCGAGACAGAGGTAGAGGGAAGCCGTGTACGTGTTGCCGACGCGGGCGACCGCCTCGAGCCCCGGCGCCACCGCGTCGCGATGGGAAGCGACCATCGCCTCCTCCAGCCGATCCGTCTCTCCCGCCGCGCGCGCCGCCGTCGCACGCCAGTCGAGCTCGAGCAGCCGACGATGCGCCTTCACGGCCATCTTCGGGAAGGGTGTGTGGTAGAGGAAGCGCGCCAACCGCGCCGAGAGGGGCTCGTCCGCGCCGAGCGCCGGGCGCTCGAGCGCCCGGTAGGCG
The DNA here is from genome assembly GCA_005879245.1 of Deltaproteobacteria bacterium. Classification (GTDB taxonomy): domain Bacteria; phylum Desulfobacterota; class Binatia; order DP-6; family DP-6; genus DP-23. The sequence goes on along the minus strand of VBLA01000150.1, from coordinate 1,615 downwards.
GTGAACGCGCCCGCCAGCGCCTCGAGGTAGCACTCGACGGAGTATTTCCCATCGACCATCGCCTCGCGCCGCCCGAGCGGACGCCAGAAATCGTAGACGTTCCCGGCGTACGTGCCGCTCTCCTCGCCCAGCACGAGGCTCCCCGGCTCGCGCCCGACCACCATCGCCACGGCACCCGCGCCCTGTGTCGGCTCACCGGGGGAGCCAATGGCGTAGCGCGCGATGTCGGCCGCGATCACGAGGGCGCGTCGCGGCCGCGTCCCGCCGGCACGCACCCAGTCGGCGGCGCTCATGAGCGCCGCCGTGCCGGCGTAGCAGGCGTGCTTCAGCTCGTAGACCCGACACTGCCGGCCGATGCCGAGGAGCTCGTGCACGAAGATCGAGACCGGCTTCGCGTGGTCCACGCCGGTCTCGGTGGCGACCAGCAGCATGCCGATGTCGCCCGGATCAATCCGGGAGGCACGCAACGCGCGCGCTCCCGCGCTGGCGGCGAGCGTCACCACGTCCTCGCAGGGCGGCGCGATCGCCATCTCGCGCACGCCGAGCCCCTCCCGGAACTTCTCGGCCGGCACGCCGCGGGCCGCCGCCAGCGCGTCGAGCGAGAGGACGTAGGGTGGGACGTAGACCGCGAGCTGCTCGATGCCGACGCTCATCCTTCCTCCCCGCTCCGCCCCGCCAAGCCGGCCCGATAGTGGCCGAGCGCCATCAATGGAAAGTAGTGCCGGTAGAGATGGTAGCGGAGGTAGAAGTGACGCGGGAACCCGGTCCCGGTGAAGGGCCGCTCCGTCCAGGTGCCGTCGGCGCCCTGCGTGCGGACGAGGTAGTCGATGCCGCGCTCGACGGCGGCGCTCGCCGGCCCGTCCGCAGCCAGGATCCCGAGGAGCGCCCACGCGGTCTGCGACGGGGTGCTCTCGCCGCGGCCGGCGAGCGTCTCGTCGTCGTAGGACGCGACCGTCTCGCCCCAGCCCCCGTCCGCGTTTTGGCGGGCGATCAACCACTCGACCGCGCGGCGGATGTAGGGTGCGCGCCGATCCTCGCCGATCGCGGCGAGCCCCGTGAGCGCACACCACGTGCCGTAGATGAAGTTGACCCCCCAGCGGCCCCACCAGCTTCCGTCGGGGCGCTGCGTCCGGCGCAGGAACTCGACGGCACGGCGCGCGCGGCCGAAGTCGAGGCCGTATCCTTCGCCGCCCATCAGCTGCAGCAGCCGTCCCGTCAGATCCTCGGTGGGCGGGTCGATCATCGCCTCCATGTCGGCAAAGGGAATCCGATTCAGGAACGCGGTCGTGTTGTCGGTGTCGAAGGCGCCGTAGCCGCCGTTCCGGCTCTGCATCCCGAGGGTCCAGTTGAGGCCGTAGGCGATGGCGCGCTTGCCGTCGGGCGTCGCCGCGAGCGGCAGCTCGCGCAGCACGGTCAGGATGACGGCCGAGTCGTCGACGTCCGGATACCAGTCGTTGGCGAACTCGAACGCCCAGCCGCCCGGTTCGAGGCCGGGCCTCTGAACCGCCCAGTCCCCGGGACGGAAGATCTGGTTCGCGACCAGCCACTCGCCGGCGCGCTCGAGCGCGGGGTGCGTGGGCTCCATGCCGGAGTCGAGCAGCGCCCGCGCGGCGAG
>VBLA01000149.1:6013-6916 GCA_005879245.1 Deltaproteobacteria bacterium | reverse complement strand
ACATGTCCTTAGGGGGGCGGCTCGAGTGCGCCGCGGCGAAATCGGGGCTGTTGGTCCAGGCGACGAAGTCCTCGAAGCTCCGCCACCACGTCTTCACCTCGTAGTAGCCCTGGCCGTCCGGGTCGTCGCTCCAGGTGCCGTGCTCGTGATCCAGCTTCATGGGCCGGGGCCGGTGGACCTCGTTCCGGATGAAGCCCGGGTGCCGGTCGACGAGATGAACGCGTCGCTTGAAGCGATCCTCGAAGTCGATCTCGTGGCCCTTGGCGACAGGGATGCGGTTCGTGACGACGACCATTTGCGTCCTCTACTATACAGGGAGGCGGAGCGCATCCCGGCGGCCGGAGCGCCGCCCGAGCGAGGTCAGTTCCCGTCGCCCAGGTGGCCGATCGTGAAGAGGTCGTCGGCGACGCCGGCGTCGTAGGCGACCTCCCGCACGGTGATCGTCGCGCGCGTCCCGTTCACGTGCGCGACGCTGCACGAGCGGGCGGTCATGAAGTGCCCGCTCGGGAAATACCCCTCGCAGGTGATCGTCTTCATGAGCTGGTCGTCGGGGTCGTACAGCTCTGCCCGGCGGAGCAGCAGGTCGTCACGGCTGAACCACAGGCGGTAGCGCGCGCACGCGAACTCGTCGTTGCCCTTGGCCGGGACGAGCGCGAGCTGGTAGCATGTCTGGCCATCCCCGCAGGCCTCCTCCCCTTCGAGGGTGGTGGTGGCGTCAGCATCGCTCCACTGCTGGATGCGGACGAGAAGCTCGAGGTCGCCATAGCTCAGGTCGCGGCCGACGAAGACCTCGTCACGCTGGAGGCCGCCTGCGGTTCCGCCGAGCTTCCGTACGCGTCGCGTGCCGGGCAACCACGACCACCACTGGTCACGGGAGCCGCGCGGCGACACGTGGAGCAGGCG
>VBLA01000149.1:0-5730 GCA_005879245.1 Deltaproteobacteria bacterium | reverse complement strand
CGCGCGTAGATCTCGCGCGCGAGATCGGCGCGCCCGCCCGCCTCGTGGAGACGCGCCGCGGAGAGGAGCGCATCGGTGCGATACGGGCCCTCGAGCGTGCCGGCCTGGACGTACGCCTCGAGGGCGGGCGTGGTCTCCCCGGTCGCCTCCTTGGCGTGGCCGAGGCCCGCGAGGGCTTCCTGCCGGAGGTAGGGAGGGTCGGGGGAGGTCGCGAGGTACTCGGCGTACGCCGTTGCCGCCGCGGCCGCATCACCCTGCCGGGCGAACGCGTGACCGCGGTAGAGCCCGGCGAGGCGCCCGTAGGCGGTGTGAGGATAGGCGTGCGCCAGAGCGGCGAAGGCTTCTGCGGCTTCGGTGAACTTGTTCCCGGCCTCGAAGGTCGTGTGGGCGGTGCGGAATGCCAGCGAGGCGCGCTCGCGCTCGGCCCCGCGGAGGTGGCCGATGGCGACCGCCACGAGGCCCGCGACGGCAAGGGCCGCGACCACGGCGATCACGAGGCCGCGGTTCGCCGACGCCCAGTTCACGGCCTGGCCGGTGAGCGTCTCGAACTCGTCGGGCTGGCGAAGCGCTTTCCGGCGGATCTTGATCCGCTTGGCGTGCTGGGGCATGCGGCGGAGCTCGCCCTACCCTACATCTTGTACTTGAAGTCGTCGGGCGACATCTTCTCCAAGATCTCCGCCCATTTGTCGCGCGAGATGTTGGAGAGATCCTGGTCCTTCCCCTCCTCCATCTGCTGGAGCACGCTGGAGGCTTCGAGGACCTTCTTCGCCACGTAGATCGGGCTCTTGGTGCGGAGCGCGAGGCTGATCGCGTCCGACGGTCGCGCGTCGATGGTGACCTGCCGGCCGTTCACCTGCAGGTAGATGAGCGCGAAGTAGGTGTTGTCCTTCAGATCCGTCACCTCGACCCACTCGACCGCCGCACCTACCTCACCGAGGACGCTTCGCAGGAGATCGTGGGTCATGGGCCGCGCCATCTTGATTCCCTCGAGCTCGGTCGCCATGGCCGTCGCCTCGAGGAGCCCGATCCAGATGGGGAGGTTCAGCTTGTTGTCGGGGTCGCGCAGGATGACGATCGGCGTCTTGGTGACGGGGTCGAGCGTGAGGCCGCCCACCGTCATCAGGATGAAATTCTCGCGGTTCATCGCGTCCCCCTGTCGCCGGGCTGGCTCATTGTGAAGGACGCCCCCCCCGAGGTCAATGCTTGCGCGCGTCTAGACCGCGACCAGCCGGTCGATCACGCGATAGAGCTGGTTCAGGTTGCGGCACTCCTCGACCACGGTGCAGTACGGCGCGTAGCGATCCATCTCGCTGTCGCCGAAACCCCACGTCATCCGATTCTCGGGGTTGAGCCAGATGACCTGCTTGGCGCGCTGCTGGACGTCGCGCAGCACCCACTCGTGCGGCAGGTTGTAGTTGTTCCGTCCGTCGCCGAGCAGGATGACGGTGGTCCGCTTGTTGATGGCAGCCAGGTACTCCCGGTGGAAGGCCTTGAACGCGCGGCCGAAGTCGGAGTGCGCGTAGACGTTGATGATGTTGCCGTGGAGCGCCGACTGGATCGCCTCGTGGATGTCGAGCTCCTCGAAGAGCCGGGTGACCTCTCCCACGTCGGAGACGAAGATGAAGCTCCGGACCTTGGAGTAGAGGTCCTGCAGCGAATAGACGAACTGCAGCATGAAGCGCGAGACGTTGCGGACCGAATCGGACACGTCGCAGAGGACCATCACCTGCGGCTTGTCCTTGCGTTTCCGATTGAACACGATGCGGAACGGGACGCCGCCGTACTGGAGGTTCCTCCGCAGCGTGTCGTTCGGGTCGAACTTGCCGCGCCGGGCGCGCCGTCGGCGGATCGAGATCACGTTCCGGAGGCGCTGCGCCAGCTTGGTGACGGCTTCCTGCATGCGGCGGATCTCGTCTTCGGAGAGGTAGTAGAAGCTCTTCTCCGAGAGCGCCTGGAGGCGCTGCTGATCGCCGCGGGTCACGTCCTGCCGGAGGAGCTGGGCCCGCACCAGGGCGCGGATCATCTCCGCCAGGTCCTGGAGCCGACGGGTGAGATAGGCCTCGAGGCGCGGATCGGCGCTGTCCGCCGACTGGAGCTGCTCCTGGAGGCGGGCGAAGTCCTGCGCGAGGCCCGCGAGCCCCAGCTCGGCGGCCACCCCGTGGGCGAACCGCCCCTCCTGGAAGCCCTGCTGGATGTCCTCGAGTCGGGCCCGCTCCGCGGCGTCGCGGAGCATCCTCTCGAGCGTGCCGCTATCCGCGCCGAGGAGCGCACGGGCCAGCGGAGAGAGGTCGATGCCGGCTTCCTCCAGGCGCCGGGCGAGGTCCTCGAGCCAGCGCTGGAAATCGGGGTCGCTCATCTCGAGCGCCTGTGCCGTCGCGCTCGTGAGCTCCTTCATGGCGTCGGCCAGGCCGGAGAAGAAGAGCTCGAACAGCTCCTCGTAGACCGGCAGGTCCACCCCCCGCTTGACGAGCGTCGTGCGGAGCGCGGCCCGCACCGTGTCGCGCTCGCCGAGCCCCACCACGTCGAGCGCGCGCACGACGTCCATGCTCTCGGCCAGCGAGACGCGAATCCCGTTCCGGCGCAGGAGGTTGGAGAACTCGACCAGCTTCTCGTCCATGGCGCGGGCGCGAAACGCTAGTGCAGGACGTCCTTGTCGCCCTCGACGCGAGGGCTCTTCTGCTTGGCCCGCTGGTGCTGGACGTAGTCCTTCAGCTCCTGCTGCGCCTTCCGGATGTCGCCCTCGTACTTGAGGATGGTGGAGAGCGTCTCCGCGACCAGCTGATCGTCGAGCGACTGGATGTTCAGGATGGTGAGCGCCTTCGCCCAGTCGAGCGTCTCGCTGATGCTCGGCGCCTTCTTCAGGTCGAGCTTTCGGATGCGATGCACGACGGTGATCACGTCGCTCGCCAGCCGCTCCGCCACCCCGGGGACCTTCAGGCGCACGATCTCGAGCTCCTGGGCCCGCTCGGGGAAGTCGATGAAGAGATGGAGGCAGCGCCGTTTGAGGGCGTCGGACATCTCGCGGGCGTTGTTGCTGGTGAGGACGACGAGCGGCACGTGACGGGCCCGCAGCGTGCCGAGCTCGGGCACGCTCACCTGGAAGTCGGAGAGCACCTCGAGGAGGAACGCCTCGAACTCGGTGTCGGACCTGTCGATCTCGTCGATCAGGAGCACGCAGGGCTCCTCCGCGCTGATCGCTTGCAGCAGAGGCCGCGGCAGGATGAAGCGGTCGCTGAAGAAGACGTCGTCTTCACTCGCGATGCGGTCGACGGCCTCGCGGAGCGTGGGCGCGTTCCCCACCACCTCGCTGATCTTGTCCTTCAGGATCTGCGTGTAGAGGAGCTGCTTGGCGTATTCCCACTCGTAGAGGGCCTTCGCCTCGTCGAGGCCCTCGTAGCACTGGAGCCGGATGAGCTGGTGGCCGACGGCGGCGGCCAGCACCTTGGCGAGCTCCGTCTTCCCCACCCCCGCCGGGCCCTCGACCAGGATCGGCTTCTTCATCTCCGCTGCGAGGTAGACGACGGTCGCGATGTTGCGGTTGGTGATGTATTGCTGCGCCGAGAAACGCTGGATGACGTCGTCGATCGAGCTGAACATGCGGGGGGATTTTCCTTGCGTGGGCGTGATTTTCGGGGACGCTAACACAGGGGTATGGCCAAGACAAACCACGGGGCGCTGCGGCCTATGCTGCGGTGCGCGTTCCCGCTAGGTTTCGACGGGTGTGCACGCTCGCCGTCTTTCACCGGGTGTTCCCGTCGCATCCGCTGGTCGTGGCGGCCAATCGCGACGAATACCTCGCCCGCGCCGCGGCGCCCCCCACGCTCCTCCGTGAGGCCCCGGTCCGGGTCGTCGGGGGCCTGGACCTGGCGGCGGGAGGCACCTGGCTCGGGCTCGCGGAGACGGGCCTCGTGGTCGGCGTGCTGAACCGCCGGAGCGGTGCCCTCCCCGATCCGACGCGCCGCTCGCGCGGGCTCCTCTGCCTCGAGCTGCTCGGCGCCTCCGGCGCGCGAGCGGCGGCCACGGCCCTGAGCGCCGAACCCCCAGGCCGCTACAACCCCTGCAACCTCCTCGTGGCCGACGGAAGCGAGGCCTTCGTTGCGAGCACCACAGGTGACGGTGCGCTGCGCGTGGAGCCGCTGCCGCCGGGGCTGCACCTCCTCACCAACCTCGACCTGAACGATCCGACCTGCCCCCGCATCGCCGCCTCGCACCAGGGCTTCGCGGCCGCAGGTGCCGCCTTCGCGGCGGACGGCGACGTCGCCGCGCTCGTCGGTCGTCTCCGCCTCGTACTCGCCGACCATGCCACCGCGCTCGATCCCCGCGGCCCCGGGAGTCTCTGTCTCCACTTCCCCGCCTACGGGACGCGCTCCTCGACCGTCCTCGTCGTCCCGCGGGAGGGCCGCCCACTCCACTACTTCCACGCCGACGGCCCCCCCTGCCGCACGCCACTCGTCCCCGTGGAATTTTAGGTCCCGGGGGCCCGTGCGGTGCTCGCGCGGCTGCGCCGCGCTCCGCTCCTCCGATGCCCCCGGACCCCCGTCGCGCTCGCTGCCGCTCGCCGCTCCCTTGTCTTTGCTCGCGCGTGCGCGCTCGGGTCGTGTCGAGCGCGGCTTCGCCGCGCTCGACAGATCTACGCCGCCGTCTGGGCTGGGCAATCTACCAAGCCAGCCAGACGCGCTCGACGCGTGAGGGGCGCAGGGGGTGGAGCTCGTAGCCGCGGACGCGCGGATGGCGGACGGCGGAGCCCGCCGGATGAAAGAGCGGGACCCACGGCGCGTCGCGCATCATGAGCACCTCGGCCTCGTGGAAGAGCGCGAAGCGCCGCGGCAGATAGAGGAGAGGCTCGGCGGCGTCGAGAAGGCGGTCGACCTGGGGGTTGGCGTAGAAGGTGTTGTTGTTGGTGTCGCGACTCCGGCTGTGCAGCAGCACGGTCAGGAAGTTCGACGGATCCGGAAAGTCGGCCTCCCAGCCGAGCAGGAAGACCGGGACGACGCCGGGATGGCGGACCGCCTCGATCAGCGCCGGGAAGTCCACGGGCTTGAGTGCCAGCGTGATCCCGATCTGCCGCAGGTCCTGCTGCATCGACTGGGCGAGCCGCATCGATCCCTCGTCGCGCGTCGCCCAGAGCGTCGTCGCGAAGCCGTGCTCGAGGCCCGCTTCCCGGAGTCGCTGCCGCGCTAGGGCGGGGTCGTGCGGGAAGCCGGGGATCGGCTCCGCGCCGGGCATGTCGGGCGGGAGGATGCCGTTCGCGATGACGCCCTCGCCGTCGATCAGCTCGATCAGGCGCTGCTTGTCGATGGCGAGGTTCATCGCTTGCCGGACGGGGACGCGGTCGAACGGGGCGAGCGCACAGTTGAGGCCGAGGTATTGCGTGCGGAGCGTCGTGCGGCTCAGGATCAAGGAACGGTAACGAGCATCGGCGAGGACCCGCTGGAATTCGGCCGAAGGGATACCGGCGAGATCGATCTCGCCGCGCTGGTACTTGAGCCAGGCGAGCTGCGGGCTCACGCCGATCGTCAGCTCGATGCCGTCCAGGTACGGGAGGTCCGGCCGGAAGTAGTCCGGGTTGCGCGCCAGGCGGAGCCGCTGGCCGTATACCCACTCCGCGAACACGAAGGCGCCGGTGCCGACGGGGTGGCGCGCGAAGTCCTCGTCGCCCACCCGCTCGACCGCTTCCCGGTCGACCACCGCCGCGAACGGCATGGTGAGCTTGTGGAGGAAGAGCGGGTC
>VBLA01000582.1 GCA_005879245.1 Deltaproteobacteria bacterium | reverse complement strand
CCGCATGATCCAGTCGACCGTCCATCTGATCTCGATCAGCCAAGGCGCCGTGGCGATTCGCGCCACCTTCTACACGCTCCAGATGCTGATCATGGTCTGGTGGGTGTGGCGGCTGCTCGGCGCCTGAGGGCGCACCACGACGGCGGATCAGTCGGACTCGACGCGAAAGACCGGGTAGCCCGGAGCGATGCGGAGGAGCTCCGCATCGGAGGCCTCGGCGCCGACGCCCGCGAAGAAGGCCGCGACCTCGAACCGCCACCGGTGCAGATAAGCACGCAGCAGGGCCGGCTTCTCCCCGTCGCGGAGCTCGACGGCACGGAAGGGCTCGCGACGTCGCCCGAGGCGGAGCTCCCCACCGCCGGCGGCGCGCAGGTTCCGGACCCATTGCGTCTCACCGCGCGGCGCGACGAGATACCGTCTACCCTCGTGGATCAGCAGATTCACGGGAACGGTCCGCCACACTCCACTCCTCCGTCCACGGACGGCGAGGATGCGCGATCCGTAGACGCTGATCCCCACGCGCGCCAGCACGTGGGGTACGGCGTTGAAGACGCGAGTCCCCAATGAGGGTTTGACGTAGCGTGCGGTCGGCACTAGCGGGGCGTGTAGCACCTGCATCGCCCTCGTGCGAGCGGGGCGGAGGTTCATCCCGGCCCATGGATCGCGACCCCATCGAGAGGCTGCTCGACTTCTGGTTCGGCCCGCTGGGCGACGACGGCGTCGTCGACAAGGCCCACCGCCAGCTCTGGTTTGCGCCGAATGAGGAGTTCGACCGCCGCTGCCGGGAGGACTTCGAGGCGGACCTCGCACGGGCCGGCGCGGGGGAGCTGGATCACTGGCGGACGACGCCAGGTGGACATCTGGCGCTGATCCTCCTGCTCGACCAGTTGTCGCGCAACATCTATCGGGGGACCGCGCGGGCGTTCGCGCAGGACGGGAAGGCCCTCGCGCTCTGTCAGGAGGGACTCGCGCGCGGCACGGATCGCGCCCTCCGTCCCGCCGAGCGCCTCTTCTTCTACCTCCCGCTCGAGCACGCCGAGGACCGCGCTGCTCAGCGCCGCTCGGTCGAGTGCTTCGAGGGTCTCTGCGCCGACGTGTCCCCGGAGCAGCGTCCGCTCTTCGAGGACCTGCTCGACTATGCTCGCCGGCACCGCGCCGTCGTCGAGCGGTTCGGGCGCTTCCCGCACCGGAACGCGATTCTCGGACGCACGTCCACTCCCGGGGAGCTGGCGTTTCTCGTGGGACCCGAGGCGCCGTTCTAGTCGCCGCCGGACGTTGGCCCTCCACCGCGATAAGGTTCGCGGTGGACCACGGGGTCATCCGCAACGGAGCCCCAATGAAGAAGGAGGGCAGCCCAATGGAACAGTACTATGTTGGCCTGGATGTGCACAGCCGAGAGAGCACGTCCGTGTATCGTACTCTTTCTCGTCTTCGCGCTTCGCCCTTGCTTGCGCTCTGCTGTCTCGCTGTGCTGATCGGTGAGACATCGCGGATGTGGAAGGCGCTGGCGAAGGTGCTGGCGCCTCGTTACACCGTGATCGCGCCCGATCTGCCGGGCATCGGCGATTCGTCGATACCGAAGGCGGGGCTGGACATGAAAATCTCGGCCGAGCGCGTCCACGCCGCCGTCCGCTCGCTCGGGTACACGAAGGTGCGCGTCGTGGGGCACGACATCGGGCTCATGGTCGCGTATGCCTACGCTGCGATGTACCCGCAGGAGGTCGAGAAGCTCGCGCTCATGGATGCGTTCCTGCCTGGTGTCGGCGGTTGGGAGGCCGTCTACAACAATCCCGGGATCTGGCACTTCCGCTTTTACGGTGCGACACCGGAGGCGCTGGTGAAGGGTCGCGAACGCATCTACTTCGAACACTTCTGGAACGATTTCGCGGCCGACAGGACCCGCTCGATTCCCGAGGCGGACCGGCGCGCGGACACGCAGGCCTATGCGCGCCCGGGCCGGATGGCCGCCGGCTTTGCGTATTTCGCGTCGTTCCCGAAGACGGCGGTGGATTTTGGGGACTTGGCGAGAACCAGGCTTGCCATCCCGGTGCTCTCGATCGGCGGGGACAAGTCATTGGGTGAGGCCCTGGGCGCGCAGACAAAGCTAGTCGCGTCGGACGTCACGGTGGTCGTCCTCAAGGACACGGGCCACTGGATTCTGGAAGAGCGCCCGGGCGAGACCACCAACGCGCTCGCCAGCTTCCTCCAATGAATGT
>VBLA01000174.1:2504-11174 GCA_005879245.1 Deltaproteobacteria bacterium | reverse complement strand
CTCCTGGACCACGTGTGCGCGCCGGGGACCTGGTGGACCGGGCGGCAGCGGGCCGCGATCGCGGCGGAATCTCGCCGGGCTTCGCGCTGCGGGCTCTGCCAGGCACGCAAGGAGAGCCTGTCACCGGGCGCGATCACGGGACGCCACCACGCCGACGGCGAGCTTCGGGAGGACGTCGTCGACGCCATCCATCGGATCCGCACCGATCCGGCCAGGCTCTCGAAGACCTGGTTCGAAGGCGTGATCGCCGGGGGGCTGGACGTGGGGCCCTACGTGGAGATGGTCGGCGTGACGACCATCGTCGCGGGTCTCGACTACTTCGCGCGCTCGCTCGGGATCGAGCCCTTCGCGCTGCCCGAGCCGCTGCCGGGGGAACCGTCCCGGTACCGCCCTGCCGGGGCGAAGCCCGAGGGCGCATGGGTCCCGATGATCGCCCCCGAGGATGCCACCGGGCCCGACGCCGACCTCTACGGGGAGGCCGAGGTCGTCCCCAACATCGTGCGGGCGCTCAGCCTGGTGCCGCCCGAGGTGCGGGCGCTCCGCCGAGCGGCGGACACGCACTACGTGCCGGTGGCGCAGATCAGCGATCCCAGCGTGCGGCGCGCCCTCGACCGCCCGCAGATGGAGCTCGTCGCCGCGCGCGTCTCCGCGCTGAACGAGTGCTTCTACTGAACCTCCGCACACGCCACGCTGCTCCGTGCGAGCAGTCAGGTCGCGGGTGGGACGGTGGAGCTGTCGGTCGTCACGGGTCGGGCTGAGAGTGATGGAGGGGTGCCGCACGGGGCGCGGCTCATCGCCTTCACGAACGCGGTGCTGGGGAGCGACGACGGGGCGATCGCCCGGGAGCGGACGGCGCTCCGCGCGGAGCTGTCGCCCGACGCCTTCGTGGACGTCTGTGCCCTGATCGCGGCGTTCAGCGTGGTCGACCGGGTCGCCGATGCGACCGGCATACCCCTCGATCCGATGCTGCATGCGATGAGCGGGGACGTCCGGGAGGAGCTCCGGCTCGGGCGCTTCCGGTCGGCGGCGAATACCCCGGGCGCGCGCTGATAGCGTCGGCCCGACTTGACGCGCCTGGGGACCGGCGATTTGATTGCGCCATGCGCCCCGGTCTTGCCGTCATCTGCGTGTTCCTCGCCACCGTGCCCGCGGCCCACGCGCTCTGCACCGCAAACGCAAGCCCGCAGGTGGCCTGCAAGATCAAGACGACGAAGAAGCCGAAGGTCCGCATCACCCGTGACGGGTACGGCGTCCCGCACGTGAAGGCGCGCTCGCTCTACGACGTCGGCTACGGGATGGGGCAGGCGCAGGCCCAGGACCGACTCTTCCAGATGGAGCTCGTGCGGAAATCAGCGACGGGGAACGTGGCGGAGCTCTTCGGCAGAGACTTCCTGTCGGGCGACGCGGACGCCCGTCGACAGTTCTACTCCGACGAGGAGCTCCAGTACCTCGTCTCGACCGTTTCCTGCCCGATTCAGACGCTCGTGCAGGGCTTCGTCGACGGTGTCAACGCATACGTCGACGCGATCTACGCCGACGCGACGCTCGCGAACGTGCCGCACGAGTTCTTCTTCGTGCCGACGGGCATCCGGCTCCAGGGGAACGGCACGATTCCGAGCGGCGTGCGCTACACGGTCGAGTCGTTCGGGAGCACCGAGGTCTACAAGCCCGACAAATGGCGCACGACCGACGTGGCCGCGATCGGCGTGCTGCTTGCCGGCCGGTTCGGGAGTGGCGGCGGTCGGCAACTCCGCCAGGCGGCGCTCCTGAACTACCTCGCGGCGAAGCTCGGCGACGCCACCGACGCGCGGCAGGTCTTCGAGGACGTCCGCTGGGTGAGCGATCCGAACGCCACCACGACGGTTCCCAAGAGCGGCGCCATCAACAAGGTGAAGGGCGGCAAGACGCCGACCCCGATCGCCGATGCGACGCCCGCGGTGACGCCCCGGCCATTCGCCGATCTCCTGGCACTCCTCGTGCCGCCCTCGGCACTCGCCGACGTCAAGGGCGATCCGTACCGCGCGCAGCACGACTTCCTGCGCACGGTCGCACCATCGACGGTGCTGCGGGGTCTTCGCGCGGCCAACCGGATGGAGCGCGAGGCCAAGGAGCTCAATCGCAAGTTCGGGGTCTTCATCAAATCGGGCAGCAACTCCTGGCTCGTGTCGCCGACGCGGAGCGCGAGCAAGAAGGCGCTCCTCTGGGGCGGCCCGCAGGAGGGCTACGGCAACCCGAACATCGACGTCGAGATGTACATCAACTCGAAGGCCATGCACGCCGGCGGGATGATGATCGCGGGCGTGCCTGGCGTGCTCATCGGGCAGACGAACAAGTTCGCGTTCACGACGACCTCGGGCGAGATCGACAACTCGACACTCTTCGTCGAGACGCTGCAGAGTCCGGCGGCGCCCGAGCCGCAAGCGGCCGACGCGCAGTACCAGTTCCTGCTGAACGGTAGCTACGCGTCCATGGACCGCCGCACGGAGACGTTCCACTACGCCGGCGAGGATTCCTCCAAGCCTGCCGCGTACGCGCCGGCCGGACCCGCGCTGAACGACGGCCCGCTCCTCTTCAACGTTTTCCGCGTGAACGACTGCGACGCGGCGCACTTCCACGGCTTCGTGATGGAGTTCGACCTCGCCGCGAGCCCGCCGCGCGCCTTCACCTACAAGACGGCCTACTGGAAGAACGAGTCGTCGACCGTCCAGGGCTTCCTGGAGTACGGGCTCGACAAGGACTTCGACCAGTTCCAGGAGTCCGTGCACAAGGTCGTCTCGCTCCACAACTTCTTCTTCGCCGACCAGAAGGGCAACATCGCCTACTGGAGCGCGGGGGCGCGGCCGGCGTTTCCCGACGGCTTCGACGATCGGCTGCCCGCCGACGGCACCGGCTCACAGGAGTGGGGCACCCATCCCGGCGGCGCCCGCTACGTGCCGTTCTCGAAGTCGCTGCTGTCGGTCAATCCGACGCAGGGCTGGCTCACCAACTGGAACACGAAGCCCGCCGACAAGCCCTATGTCTTCGAGGGCAACAGCCACGACGAGCACTGGGGCGAGGTGTACCGCTCGCAGCGGATGGAGTTCCTGCTCCAGAACAGCCAGACGATGTCGCTCAAGGACGTCGAGGAGATCGAGCGCGACGTCGGCACCATGGACGGCTCGACGGATACCATCCGTGCCGCCGGCCCGACGCTCGTGCCGTTCATCCAGCAAGCCTACGCGAACCTGCAGGCGGCCAGCGATCCGCTCGTAGACCCCTCGACGCATCCGTCGCTCGCACAGGTCATGCAGATCCTGGGCGACTGGAACGCGTACCTCGCCGACACGTCCCAGATCTTCGCGAACGGGCACTACAACCCGGCCTACAATCCGTCGCGCGGCCAGCCGGGCATGTCGATCTTCTTCCAGTGGTGGTACGCCCTCAAGCAGAACCTCTGGGGCGGCGGCATGCCGGGCGCCGTCTATATCGGGACCGTCGACTTCACCGACGGGTCGATCGACGGGAACGACTACCTCGGCGAGACGACATACAACATGTTGCTCCACCTGCTGCGCGGCCCCGCCTCGGGCGTCCCACAGGGCTACGCAGGCGACTACTTCGGCGGCCACAAGGACCAGATTCTCGTCGAGAGCATGAACGACGCGATCGCGCTGCTCTCGGGCGCCGACCCGCTGCCGGAGATGGGCTTCGGGACGTGTGCCGGGACGTCGGACGCGGTGCACGGCTTCGGGACCGCCGATCCGACGCAGTGGGGCTGGCAGCCACCGCAGGACCTCGATTTCGACTGTCTCGACGACTTCGCGAGCAACCTCCTCGCGCTCGGGACGAAGCCGACGACGTTCGGGAAGGCGCCGTCCGAGAATCGGAGCACGTACATGCAGGCGCTCGAGCTCGGGAAGCCGATCCGGGGCGAGAACGTGATCCCGCCTGGGCAGTCGGGCTTCATCAGGCACCTGGGTCCACTCATGGGCGAGGCCGATCCCCACATGGGCGACCAGGCCGATCTCTTCCGAACGTTCACCTACAAGCCGATGCTGCTCGGCTCGAAGTGAGCGGTCCCGGCGCGATCACCGGATCGCGTCCACCACCTTCGTGCCGGACGGCGGGTCCAGGTCGACCGCCGTCGTCTCGAGGAGCCGCGCGATCAGCATGTAGTAGCCGACGGTCACGATCAGCTCGACGATCTCCTGCGCCGAGAGGTGCCGCGCCGCCTCGGCGAAGGTCGCCTCCGAGGCGCGCACGTCGCACAGCACCTCGGTCGTGAAACGGAGCACGGCGCGCTCGACGGCGTCGAAAGCGTCGGCCGCGATTTCACCGCGCTCGAGCGCCGTGATCTGCGCCGCCGTGGCGCCGGTCGCCTGCGCGATGGGTACGTGCTGCACCCACTCGTAGCGCGCCGGGGAGAGGGCCGCGACGCGCAGGATGGCGAGCTCGCGGAGCTTCGGCGAGAGTTTCTGCCGCGCCAGGATGGCCGAGCCGAGCCCGACCAGGGGCCGGAAGTCGGTCGTCGCGTGCGCCATCATGCGGAAGATGTTCAGCTTGACGGGGAGCCGCTCGAGCAGCTCGCGCACCTGCTCGGGGGCGCTCGCGGGATCGACGTACGGGAGCCGAGCCATGCGTCCTCCTTCAGGCCATGTAGAGGCCGCCGTTCACGTCGAGCGAGACCCCGTTGATGTACGAGGCGTCGTCCGAGGCGAGGAAGGCGATCGCGGCGGCCTGCTCGTCGGGTGTCGAGACGCGCTTGATGGGCATGAAGTAGCCATAGGCGGCGAGCCGCGTGCTCCGCTCCTCCGCATTCTCGTGGGCTCGCCCGGCGCGCAGGAGCGGCGTGTCGACGCCGCCCGGGCAGATGGCGTTCACCCGCACGCCGCGCGGGCCGTAGTCGAAGGCGAGGTGGCGCGTGAGTCCGAGGACGCCCGCCTTGCTCGCGGTGTACGCCGGCCCACCGTTGGCGCTCTTCGAGCGCCCCGCGAGCGAGGAGACGCTGACCACCGCGCCGCGGGCACGCGCCGCCATGCCGGGAAGGAGCGCGCGGCACCAGAAGAAGGCGCCACTCAGGTTGACGGCGAGGACCTGGTTCCAGCGCGCGTCGTCGAGCTCCGCGATGTCGGTGCCGACTGCGTCACCAATGCCCGCCACGTTGGCGAGGACGTCGACGGGGCCGAGATCGCGCTCGATCGCCTGCGCGGCCGCGGCGACCTGTGCGCTGTCGGCGACGTCGCACGCGTAGGCGCGCGCGGTGCTGCCAGCGTTGCGGAGGGCGGCCGCCGTCTCCTCGGCGCCGGCGAGGTGCCGGTCGACCGCCGCGACCGCTGCACCCTCTCGGCCGAGGCGGAGCGCCGTCGCCTTCCCGATGCCGCTCGCCGCGCCGGTCACGACGGCGATCCGGCCGGCGAAACGCATGGCAGAGGAGGCTAGCGGAGGCGCGGCGTCGACGTCAACGAGCATGCCGCTCAGCCGGCGTGCCTTGAACCCGGCGGCGCGACCGTGGTGAAGTGCCGCTCCATGCCACCTCCCCTGGACGCGCGCGTCATCTTTCTCAACGACTACGGCCAGAGCTTCTTCGGGTACACCAGCGACGAGCTCGTCGGCCACTCGGTGCTCGGGCTCATCGTGCCGGACGCCGAGTCCTCGGGGCGCGACCTGAATGCGATGATCCACGACCTCCTCCGCCACCCCGAGCGCTACCTCTCCAACGAAAACGAGAACGTCCGCCGCGATGGCGACCGCGTCTGGATCACCTGGCGGAACACCCCGATCGTCGACGCCGAGGGCCGGCTGGTCGAGATCCTCTCTACCGGGATCGACACCACCGAGCGCAAGCGAGCCGAGGACGCGCTCCGCCTGAGCGAGAAGCGCTTCCGCGAGCTGGCCCTCCTCGACAACCTGACGGGCCTCTACAACACCCGCTACCTCTACCAGGCGCTCGACGCGCTCATCGCCGCGAGCGCTGCAGAAGGCACCGCCTTCTCCGTCCTCTTCGTCGACCTCGACCACTTCAAGCGGGTGGTGGACAGCCGCGGGCACCTGAACGGCAGCCGCGCCATCCAGGAGGTGGCCGCCACCATCCGGGGCTGTCTCGCCGCGCCGGCCTGGGCCGTGGCGTACGCCGGCGACGAGTTCGTGGTCGTCCTGCCCGGCGTTCCCCGGCTCGGGGCGGTCGAGAAGGCCCGGGAGATCCGGGCGCGGATCACGGAGATGGCGTATCTCGCGGGGACAGGACAGCCGGTCCGCTTGGCCGCCAGCTTCGGCGTCGCCACCTACCCCGACGACGCGCGCGACCTGGAGAGCCTCCTCGCGATGGGGGACCAGGCCCTGTTTGCCGTCAAGCGGAGCGGCCGGGACGGCATCATCGCGGCCGGCGCGCGGGACCCGGCGGGCACGTGAGGGCTGCAATCATATTTCCAGCCGGACGAGGGCCCGGAGGGCCCGCCGCCTCGCCACCGCGAACGCCACCGCGGCCGTTCCGCCGCCGGCCGAGACGGCCTTCACGACGTCGCCCACGAGGAAGGTGCCGGTCCGTGCCTGCCGGAGCAGGCGCGTCACCGGCCACGCCTCCAGGCCGACGACTAGCGCGATCAGCCCGAGACAGGCGAGCATGTAGAGGATCGCGCCGAAGCCGGTCGCGATCTGCGCGGCGTTCTGGGTGTCGAAGCGCGGGTAGGCCGTCCCGAAGGCGAGGCCGAGACTCACCACCGCTGCCATGAGCGGCAGGAGCGTCAACAAGAAGGTGATGGTGACCGGCGCGGGGACCCGCAAGAGCGCGTTCGTGGTCGCGACCAGCACCTCGGCGAAGGCGAGCAGCGGCACGTAGCCGATCCAGAACTTGCTCCACCACAGGCCAGCGAGCGGCACGGGAGCGGTGCGCAGGATCCACCACGCCCGACCCTCGAGACTGACCATGGGAAACACGAAGCGCACTGCTACTGCGGTGGTGACGAACGCGCCGAGCCCGAGGTTCAGGATCGTCGCCAAATCGCGCATCGCATCGGCGAGCGGCGTGCCGTCGTCGAGCGGCAGGGCGGAGAAGTTGTAGAGGTAGATGCCGACCAGGGCGAAGACGAGAAGCAGCTGCGACCATTGGCTGGCGTCACGCAGGAACACCGTGGCGTCCTTGGCGAGGAGGCTGCCGGGGACGCGGGGCAGCGGCCGGACGAGCAGCGCGAGCCAGCCGGTGAGCGGCCGCTCGGTGGCGTCGCCCCGGACGCGGCCGGTCTGGGACCGCGACCAGGCGGCGAGGAAGACCCGCTCGACGACGGCGGCGCTGGTGAGGAAGAGCATCGCGGCGGTGCTGACCAGCATGCCGAGGTAGAAGAGCGGCTCGCCCGGTCGCGCGCCGAGCAGCGGGACCAGCACCTCGACCGCCCAGGTGGTGGGAAGCCAGGGCGAGCCCTTCGCCCCGAAGCCGGCGAGGAAACCGGCGAAGCCGACGAGGCCCGCCGGATGCGCGAGCCGCTCGGGGCGGAGGAGGCGGACGCCGAGCACCAGGGCGCCCAGCGCGAGCCCCACGCCGACGAGGAGCGCCTCGCGCGTCCGTCGTGCGGGGAAGAAAAGCACGAGGCCGGTCGTGACGAGCACGCCGAGCGCGGCCGGGATGACGAGGAAAACACCCAGCACGCCCACGGCGGCGGCGTAGAAGAGCGCTCCGGCGCGGTAGACGACGCCGTAGGAGAGTAGCGCGGGAAGGCCGACCAGGAGCACCATCCAGGAGGAGGCGGCGAGCGTCTCGACGAAGCGCGCATGATGGAGCCGGCGGTGGGGCAGGGGGGCCGTCAGGAGGGGCACGACCTCGCCCGCCAGGTAGTAGGTGGTGAGGGCGGTGACGGTGTTGCTGACCAGCAGGACGCCGAAGAAGGTGAGGAAGAGCAGCGTTAGCAGGCGCTGCGTCAGGAACGGCCCGAAATCGCCCAGACGGTGGAAGTAGCCGAGCACGTGCGTGAAGAGGACGAAGCTCCCGATCCAGAACGCGCCGACCAGCCCGGCGACGGTCGCCGCGCGGAGCGGGCCGCGGCGGACGACGTTCCGGAGGGCGAAGAGACGCGGCTGCAGCAGCGCGACGACCGTCATGGCGTTTCGTCGCCGTCCGCGGCGCTCACGATGTCGAGGAAGACCGCCTCGAGCGATGCGGGATCCGGGCCGCCGTCGCCCTGAGCGCGCGCGCGGAGCTCCTCGAGCGTGCCGAGCGCGACCAGCCGGCCGCGGTCGATGATGCCGATCCGGCTGCACAGCTCTTCGGCCACCGCCAGGCTGTGCGTCGAGAGGAAGATCGTCGCGCCGTCGGTCGCCAGCCGGCGGAGGAGACGTCGCAGCTCGAGCGTGCCCTCCGGGTCGAGGCCGACCATCGGCTCGTCCAGGACGAGCACGCGCGGGCGGTGCACGAGCGCGGCGGCGAGCGCGAGCCGCTGTCGCATGCCGTGGGAGAGCGTCTCGGTCAGCTCGCCCGCCATGCGCGCGAGCCCGAACTCCTCGAGCAGCCCCGCTGCACGGCGCGCCGCATCCGCCGCTCCCAGGCCGTAGAGGCTGCCGACGAAGCGCAGCAGCTCGAGCCCGGTCAGCTTGTCGTAGAGGAAGGGATGATCGGGGAGGTAGCCGGTCAAGACCTTGGCCGCCTCCGGCGCTCGACGGATGTCGTGGCCGCCGAGGGCGACCGTGCCCGCCGTCGGCTCGAGG
>VBLA01000174.1:0-2457 GCA_005879245.1 Deltaproteobacteria bacterium | reverse complement strand
CGACCCACCACGGCGGCGAGACCGAGGTGGCGCTCCGGGCCGCCCTCGACCAGCTTCACGTGCGTCGCGTCCACCGGCATCTGGCGGAACACCGCGTCGGCGCTCACCCATCGGCCGCCCAGCCAGAGCTCGCTCCAGGCGTGGTAGTAGAAGGCGCCGTCCTGGTAGACCGCGCCGGCCACCATGCGGGCCGGCACGCCGGCCGCACGCGCGAGCGCCGTCAGCAGGACTGCATGCTCGTTGCAGTCCCCGCGGAGGACGCGGAGCACCTCCCGCGCGCTCGGCACAGTGGCGCTCGGCTCCTGCGTCATGCTGGTCTCGACCCAGCCGAGGATGCGCTCCGCCCGGCGCACGGGATCCGGCTCCCCATCGACGATCGCCCGGGCGCGCGACACGATGGCCGGATCGTCCGACTCGATGAAGGGCGACGGCAGAACGTAGCGCCCGTCGGGCGGTGGCTCCCCGGGTACGTCCGGTACGGGCGCGGGCTCGCGCACGATGTGGAGCACCCCGGCGTCCATCCGCTGCCGGGGCGGATCGTCGGGTATCTGAGGCGCCGCCGGACCGGAGACCAGGAGCGTGAGCGCGGCCGTCCGGCGGGGGCTTAGGATCGTGCCACGGAGTGGGATCCGGGTCGCGCTCGTGAGCTCGAGGGGCGCGTCGGTGTTCAGACCGCGCAGCGCCGTCTCGTGCGGCTCGGCGCGGAGGACGAGGCCGAGCATCGCCTCTTCGCGCACCGCGCGCCCGTCGTCGTCGAGCCAGACGTGCGCCCGGAGTCCCTGCTGCTCCTCCGCCACCCGCAGCGTCTCGGTCCCGTCGATCGTCTCCCGCCCCTCGACCACGGTCGTGATGGGCTCGCTGCGGAGCGTGAGGGGGCTGAAGACCGAGTGGCGGTACCGCGTCCCGGGCGCTGGCCGGGCCGCCGCGATGCGAGGCCGGAGCGTGGTAGCGAGCTGGATCGGCTCGTCGATCGGCATGACGAGCGTGTCCTGCTGCTCGCCGGAGCCGTACCGCACGTCGAGCCGCCGGCCGTCGCTCGTGCCGCTGGCGGTGAAGGTCGCGGCGGGCGAGACGAGCCTGAACCGGAAGCTCCGGAGCCCGAAGGTCTCGTCGGTCTCGGCGGAGAGCGACGTGGTCAGCTGCTGGGGCGTGCCGAGCATGGCGAGCGCCAGCGTCGACTCGTCTCGGAGGCGGTAGCCGGCGGCGGTCGGTGTCGTCGAGCGGTGGGCCCAGCCGATCTTCCGCTCGCCCTGGTAGATGCCGAACCACTCCTCGCGGGACCCCGGTGCCGCCTCGGCGGCGGCGGGGAGGGACGCGAGGTCGGTCGTCGGGGGCGATGCCTGCTTGCGGACGAGGAGGGCGAGCATGGCGAGCCACCAGACGAAGACGACGATGGTGAGAGGGTGCTTCACGACGACGGCCGGCCTCTTCGACGCCCCAGAGTAGCGGGCGATTCGACGGATGGCACGCGGCGGGGTCCGGCGCCGTCGGTTCCCCGCCGATCCGCACTCGCCGGTCTACGGCTACCCGCGGTGTCTCGGAGGCGCTTGCGGCGCTCGGCTACGTCCGGGAGCGGGCCGGACGGTTCACGAACAGCGCGATGACGGCGAAGTGGCTGCCCGTACTCGGGGACGGGATCCCCTTCTTCCACGACCTCGTCCACGAGGAGTGGGCTCACCTGGAGGCGTGGCCGAGCGCATGACCGACCGCGTGTCGGTCCAGCGGGGAACTTCGCGCACGACGACCTCGGCAGCGGCTACGACGTCGTGCGTGCGACGGCGAGCATCCCGGCCTGGAAGACCGCCCAGCGACGCCGATCCTGGCCGAGCCATGCCTCGTAGCCCGGGATCGCTGGCCGACCGCGGCGGATCGACTCCAAGCACCTAGGTGCGTGAGACGCGCCGCTCGGGAGGAGGTAAACCAGGAAGAGCTCGCCCCGCGCGACGGCCCGATCTAGCTGATCATGCGCCTCCAATGGCCGAAGGGAGACGCCGCCCTCCGATTCTGCCGCCGGGCGAAGGCACCTGGAGTCCTCCCGGCGTGAGCCCAACGCCCGGGACGCACGAGGGCGACAACCCCTACGTCGTTGACGGCGGCTTCTTCCCTTCGACCAGCGCCGCGAAACTGGCGCCGACCATCGCGACCGACGCGCCTACTTCCACTCCCAGAGCTTGTTCTTCGTGTTCCCGTCGGCGTCCGCGCTGTACTCGAAGACAACGGCGACCGCGTTCAGACGACGGAAGTTCGGGGAATCGCTGTAGTGGTACAGGGCCCCGCGATAGCTGACCGCTCCTCCCTCGAGGAGTTTGCCCGCTCCCGCGCCCTTCCAGGTGGCCTGCTCGCCGCCCTTGCCCACGACCAGGCCTTGCCCCTCGCCGTAGACGCTGCCGTCTGGCCGGATTCCCGCGAGGTAGGTGACGTTGCTCCGGGTTTCCACCCCCAGGAGCTTCCCGGTGC
>VBLA01000173.1 GCA_005879245.1 Deltaproteobacteria bacterium | reverse complement strand
CCGCGACGCGATCTAGAGGTTGAAAAGGCGTGCTGCGTTGTCGGCCAGGATGCGCTTCTTCGCCCGCTCGCTCAGATCCGCGCGCTCGGCGATCAGCCGGACGCTGTCCGGGAACGCGCAGTCCCAGTGGTAGTAGTCGGAGGCGTAGAGGATCTTGTCGTCGCCGCAGAGCTTGGCGACCTCCGGGATCATGCGCTCCTCGGGGTCGCAGGAGATGAAGCAGCGGCCATCCTGGAAGTACTCGCTCGGCTTCCGGTCGATGGCGGGGGCCTGCTCCGGCATCTTCTCCCAGTGCTCGTCCAGCCGCTCGAGCCAGAAGGGCAGCCAGCCGCACCCCGACTCGAGGAACGCGACGCGCAGCTTCGGGAAGCGATGGAGGATGCCGCCCACCGTGAAGCAGTCGAGCGCGATCATGTTCCCGAGCGGGTGGGTGAGGGCGTGCACCTCGAGGCGGGTGTTGAAGCGGTCGATGCCGACGGGGAACTGATCCGGCGCCTGCCCGCCGCCGTGGACGCAGACCGGGACCCCGAGCCGCTCGGCCTCCGCCCACACCACGTCGAAGGACGGGTCGTTCAGGTTCTTCTCCCGCACGTGCTGGGTGACGACCATGCCCACCAGGCCGAGCTCGGTGGTGGCGCGGCGGAGCTCCGCCACCGCCGCCTGCGGGTCGATCATCGGGAGCTTGGCGACGGCCTTGAAGCGCGTGGGGTCGTGCCGGTTGAACGCGGCCTTGGAATCGTTGATCGCGCGGCAGAGGGCCGCGGCGAAGTCGCGGTCGAGGAGCGCCCACTCCTCGCCGGAGCCGCGCGGAAACGTGGCCGTCACG
Source organism: Deltaproteobacteria bacterium (assembly GCA_005879245.1). GTDB lineage: Bacteria > Desulfobacterota > Binatia > DP-6 > DP-6 > DP-23. The sequence goes on along the minus strand of VBLA01000173.1, from coordinate 4,446 downwards.
TCGATGCCTTCGAGGTCCATGTCGGTCAGGCGCGCGACCGGGTCGCTCATGCCGGGCCGCTCGTCGAAACGGTCACCCGTGCGCGCGAGCCCCCCGCCGGGCAGCGCAAGCTTGCTGTAGTGGTTCCGGATCCTCTCGCGGTACTGCGCCACGAGCGGCTGCAGGCGTTCAGGCACGCGGTCCTGCCAGTTGGTCTCCTCGCCGCCGTGTCCGTCCGCATCGATGACGTGGAAGCTGTATCTGCCCATCGCCGTGCTCCTCAGCGGCCGATGCCGTTCATGTGAGCCAGCCGATCGCCTTCAGCTCGCTGTAGGTGTCGAGCGCCCAGCGCCCCCCGTCGCGCCCGACGCCGCTCAGCTTGTAGCCCCCGAACGGTGCGTCGGGATGGGGGGGGCTACCATTGACCTGCACGGTACCGGTCCGGAGCGCCCGCGCGACGCGCAGGGCGCGCGCAGTGTCCCCGCTCCAAACGTAGCCGTAGAGACCGAACTCGGAGTCGTTGGCGAGCGCGATGGCTTCTTCCTCATGACGGAAGGGGATCGCGGTGATCACCGGACCGAAGATCTCCTCGCGGGCGATCACCATGTCGTTCCGCGCGGCGGTGAAGAGCGTCGGCTCGACGTAGTAGCCGCGGGGCAGGTGCGGCGGGCGCCTGCCGCCGCAGGCGAGCGTCGCCCCTTCGGCCACCCCCTGGGCAACGTAGCGCTCGACCCGCTCCCGCTGCGCCGCGGAGACGAGCGGTCCCATCACCACCCCCGCGTCGCGCGGGTCGCCGATCGTCACGCTGCCCGCCGCGGCGACGAGCCGCTGCGTGAACGCGTCGTAGATCGACTGCTCGACGAGGAGTCGCGTGGGCGCCGTGCAGATCTGGCCCGCGTGGAACGTCCACACCGACATCGCGCCGGCGAGCGCCCGGGCCGGATCTGCATCGCCGAAGACGATGTTGGCCGACTTGCCCCCGAGCTCCTGCAGCGTCCGCTTCATCTGGTGGCCGACCGCGGTCTGGATCGCGCGGCCGACAACCGAGCTCCCGGTGAACGAGATCATGTCGACCTCTGGCGCCCGGGTGAGGACCTCGCCGATTGCGGGTCCCGAGCCGCACACGAAGTTGACCACCCCGGGCGGCAGGACGGCGTCCACGATCCGGCAGAGCTCGGCGACGCCGAGCGGGTCGCTGGGCGAGGGCTTCACGACCACCGTATTGCCGCAGGCGAGCGCGGGGCCGATCTTCCCGGCGCAGTTGGTCATGGGGAAGTTGAAGGGCGAGATGCAGGCGACGACCCCGATCGGCTCGCGCACGACGAGGCCGGCCGCGAGGCCACTCCCCCACGGTGCCCGGCCCTCGACGTCGGGCAGGCGCTTCTCGGCCGGCTCCCCGGCGAGCTCGCCGTAGCGGGCGAGGCGCTCCCCCGCCTGCCCCACCTGGAGCCGCTCGGCGACCGGCCGGACGGCCCCTGTCTCGGCGATCGTCAGCTCGACGAGCGCAGGCGCCTCGCGGCGGAACCGTTCGGCCGCGGCGAGGAGCAGGGCCCCCCGCTCGGCGCCGCTCATGCGTCGCCAGGGACCCCGTTCGAAGGCCTCGCGGGCGGCGCGTGCCGCCTCCTCCACCTGCTCGGCGGAGCACTCGGGAGCGTACCCGGCTGGCTCCTCGGTGGCCGGGTTGATGACCGCGTAGCTCCCCCGCGCGGCGGCGACCCAGCGGCCCCCGATCAGGATCTTGTCGAAGACCGGGACACCCATCGGGCTCCCACCCTCAGGCGGCCCTCGCCGCGAGCGCCGCCTCGCGCTGTCGCGTCGTCCTGTGCACGGGGTCCCTGTCGAACGTCGGGATGACGCGCTTCCCGAAGAGCTCGATCGAACGGAGAACGTACTGTTGGTCGAGGACCATGGTCAAGGGCGCGAAGATCACCTGGTCGGCGCCGACCCTCTCATACACCTTGATCACCTCGGCGATCTCCTCGGGAGCGCCGACCAGGCTGCCGCCGCGCCGGAGCCGCGCCACCAGGTCGTCCGGCGTCGGCTCGTGGATCCGCACGGGCCCCTCCTTCGGGAGCTGCGGCGGCCGGGGGACCGAATCGAGCCACTGGTAGAAGTACTCGAGGAACTGCCCGGTGCGGGCCCGGCTGTAGAGCCAGCGGGCCTCGTCGCCGTCCTCCAGACAGAGCATGTTGGTGGTGACGGCAATATGATCGTTCACGTACTCGCCGATCGGCTTCGTGCACCGCCGGATCGCGTCCTTGTAGTTGCGGACGTGGTCGGCCACCTCGGCGGCCGTCCCCGTCGTGAAGCAGAGGGCACCGAGCCCGAGCTCGCCCGCGAGGGTGAAGGTGGGAGGACTCGAGCACGCGACCCAGAGCGGCGGATGGGGCTTCGAGTACGGCTTGGGCGTGATCCAGCGCCGCGGGACCCGGAAGTACTTTCCCTCGTACGCGTAGTACTCCTCCCGCCACATGCGGGGGATCTGCTCGATCGCCTCCTGCCACATGGGCTTCGTCTCCGCCGCCGACGGGATGGCGAAGCCCGACCACTCGGCGGAGGACGAACCGCGGCCGGTCCCGAACTCGACGCGGCCCTCGCTCAGGTGATCCATGGTGGCGATCCGCTCGGCGACCCGGACGGGATGGTTCACGGGCGCTGTGATGTTGACGATCGCATGGCCCACGTGGATCCGCTTGGTGCGCGCCGCGACCCAGCTGAGATACACCTCGGGCGCCGGCTGGTGGGAGTAGCGCTCGAGGAAGTGGTGCTCGGGGGCCCAGTCGTACTTGAAGCCGGCGGCGTCGGCGGCTTCGGAGATCTCCAGCTCCCGCAGGAAGCGCGCATGCTCGGTGTCGTCGTGCGGCACGTGCATGTGGGAGAAGATGCCGAACTCCATGGGATTCACTCCTCTACCCGACTGCGGATTCGATTTTTTCGAATTACCATTCGTATTATCGACCTGTCAATCCATGTGCGTTGCAGGCGCCAGCGGGTGCCGGGCCGGCCTACCGACCGGCCCAGAAGAGGATGCGCTGGAAGGGGAAGAGGTACGGCCGGCGGTCGTCGAGCCGGGGCAGGAGACGGTCGCGGTACGCCTGCAGGAAGTGGGGGTAGAGATCCGGGCCCAGCCGTCGCCGGTAGGTCGTCAGCAGGGTGCCCTGCGCCCATTCCACCACCTCGTCCCGCGACGCCAGCCGGTGGGCATACACCTGCAGTCGGACGTGCTGCTCGCGGTAGCCGAGACGGTCGAGCAGGAGGGCGTACTCCCGCGGCGTCAGGACCGTCGCAAGCGCCGGCGCCGAGCCGGCGAGCGTCTCTTGGAAGGGCGGCTCGGCCGCGAGCTCGGCCGCCACGCGATGAGCGGCGTCGTCGTGGCTCGCCGGGACCTGGACGGCGAGCTGACCGCCGGGCGTCAACGCCTCGCTCAACCGCCGGAGCAGCGTCGCCTGATCCGGCACCCAGTGGAGCGCGGCGTTCGAGAACACGAGGTCGTAGGCCCCGGCCGCAGCGAACTCCGCAATGTCGCCCGGTTCGAAGCGGAGCCCCGCCACGGCGAGGGGCGCCGCCCGCGCGAGCATGGCGGGTGAGCTGTCGATGCCGACCGTCTCTCGCGCCGCGAGCGCCAGGTGGAGCTCACGCGTGAGCGTGCCCGTTCCGCAGCCGAGGTCGACGACTCGCATCCCCGGACGCCCCCGCACGAGCGCGAGGAGGTCGAAGAACGGCTGCTGCCGCTGCGCCTGGAACCGCTCGTACTGCGCCGGGTCCCAGGCGTCCGGGGGTACGTCCGGGGATACGTCTTGGGGCACGTCCTATTCCCGCTGCAGGATGTGGATGACGCAGACGCTCCCGCCGCCCATCATGTGGCAGAGGCCGACGCGCGCGCCGGCGACCTGGCGCGGCCCGGCTTCAGCGCGGAGCTGGAGGGTCGTCTCCCAGATCTGCGCCAGGCCCGTCGGGCCCCCGGGATGGCCGCGGGCGATGAGCCCGCCGTCGGTCGAGACGGGCACCCGCCCGCCGAGGGCGAAGTCGCCACGCTCGATCGCCGCCTCGGCCTCGCCCGCGCCGCAGAGGCCGAGCAGCTCGTAGTACTCGAGCTCCTCGATGGCGAAGGCATCGTGCACCTGCACGAGATCCAGGTCCGTCGGCCCGAGCCCCGCCTCCTCGTAGACCTCACCTGCGGTGTCGACCGTCATCTGGGCGGGTCCGACGACCGGACCCACGAAGAGGTGACCGCGAGCGTAGCGCTCGCTCTGCAGCGCCGAGGCGACCACCCGGACGACCGGGCGGCCCGGGCGGAGCCTGCGGACGATTTCCGGCCGGCCGACGATCGCGGCAGCGGCGCCATCGCCGATCGGGCAGGACATCATCGCCGTGAGCGGCCAGGCGACCATGCGCGAGCCGAGCACCTTCTCGGCCGTGACGGGCGTCTCCGGTTGGCGCTGGCTCATCGGGTTCTTCGCCCCGTTG
>VBLA01000172.1:1212-7030 GCA_005879245.1 Deltaproteobacteria bacterium | reverse complement strand
AGCAACGCATCGATCATCTCGCGCGACTCCCACGACGCGAAGGCCGCGAGCTCGAAGCGCCGCCCCGGCGCGGGACGATCCTCCGGATCGAGCTGCTGTGCCCAGCCGGCCTGCGACGCGGCGCCCTGGGCCTGGGCGAGCCACTCACCCCCACGCCGGGCCGCGACCAGCAGGTCGGGGCGGCCGAGCACTCGCCAGCCCGCGATCAATGCGGTGATCGGGCCCGCGGTCGCCGCATCGTTGGTGCTCGCCAGATCCTCGAAGGTCGGGACGAGCGCTCGTGCCCAGCGAGGACGCCAGGTGAGCGGCCACGCGCCGGAGGGGAGCTGGGCCGCCAGCAGCAACTCGAGCCCTCGCTCGGCTCCTCGACGGTAGGTCGCGTCGCCGGTCTGCGCGAACAGCGCGAGGAGGAAGCGCACGACCCCGGGGGTGACGTCGTCGTCGAGCGTGGCCCAGTGGGCGATCGCGCGGAACCAGATCGTGGGCGTCGTCCCGTGGACGGGGACCTCCGAGAACCACCCGCCCGAGCGCAGCTGGAGCGCCAGGAGAAGGTCCCCGGTGCGTCGTGCGGCCGCGAGGTACCTCGGATCCTTGCTGCGCTGCCAGCCGTCGAGGAGCACGAGGCCGGCGAGGGGAGTGCCCGGACTGCGCAGGACGACGACGTCCCAGTCGTCGAGGCCGAGCGGTCCCGCGATTCGACGGGCACGGACGAGCGGCCAGGTGACGGCGCCGTAGGGACCGCCCGGGGGGTCGCAGACGTAGGTCCAGCCACCATCGGGCCGCTCGCACGTCAGGATGGCGTCGAGCGCATGACGCACGGCCGCCGGTGAGGCGTCTTCCGACCAGGCCACGCAGGTCGGCAGCACGACGGTGAGCGCCAAGAGAACCGCGGACACGACCAGCCGTGATGGTCCCTGCGAATGGCTCAGCCTGGCGGGCGGTGCCGGCACCCCAGTAGAATACCTCATGACCCGGCCCCGTCGCGCGCTCCTCGTTGCGTTCGCCTCCGGGTTGCTCGCCACGGGGCCGACGGGCGCCGACGAGCTGCGGCTCTCGAGTCCGGCCTTCGCGCACGGAAGGCCCATCCCGCGGAAGTACACGTGCGACGGGGCCGATCTTTCACCACCGCTCCGCTGGAGCGGCGCGCCGACCGGCACGAAGAGCTTGGCGATCATCGCCGAGGATCCTGGCGCGACGGCGGGCTCGTGGGCCCTCTGGGTGCTCTACGACCTCGCCGCGAGCGCCACCGCGATTCCGCAGGGCGTGCCCCCCGTCGCACGGCTGCCGAGCGGGGCGCGGCAAGGGATGAACGACGCGGGTCGCGTGGGATACAGCGGACCCTGCCCTCCTCCGGGAAGGGCCCACTCCTACTACTTCCGGGTCTACGCTCTCGACGCTCCCACCGACTTGCCGCCACAGGCGAACAAGACCGAGGTCTTTCGGGCGATGCGACGACATGTGCTCGCCGTTGCGGAGGTGTTGGCGACCTACGCCCGGCCCGAGCATCACGTGACCGCCAGGGCCACCTCGTCACCCGCGTGTCGCGGCCTGTCACGAGATTGACGGAGCACTCCCCGTGCCCGATGACTTCCCACGGCAGGGGGCCGGCGAGACGTCGGCCCCCCGGGCACGCTTCTTGCCTGAAACTATGCGCTGGCCTACCGGCGCTCCCGATCCGTGATGACACCTCGCTCCTTCCCACTGAGGGTCGCCCTGCTGGCGGCGTTGTCCGCCGCGTGCGGGCTGCCGCCGTTCCAGCCCTCTCGTCCGACGCTGCCCGCGAACGCGGAGCGTGCGTCCGTCGCAGTGATCGCCGAAGGCTCGGCCTTCGCGCGTCCGGGAGTCACGGAAGGCGTGGTGAGCCTGCTCGAGCAGAAGACCGGAAGGCGGGTCTTTCTCTTCTCGGCGCCTCCGGCCTCCACCGACGCGCAATGGCAGACGGTCGCGGCATCGCTCCTGAAGGCGAACCCGTCGCTGGCGCGTTACGACCCGCACGAGCCCCGCTGCACCGCGTACTGGGCGGTCCTGCCCACCCTCGAGCACGACGTGGAAGGCGTATATCGCGTGTCGCTCGACTACTCCGAGGCGACGCGACCGCTCACCGAGCCGGATCCGACGCCGCGCACGGGCGTGCAGGAGTTCCTGCACGCGCTCGACGTCGGCAGCCACGGCAGCGAGCGGAAGGAATCCGTCTCCGGCACCGTCGCGCTCTTCAGCATCGGGGCGTCGCCGGACAGTCCCTCCATTCCGATCTCCCGCACGGTGACGTTCGTCGAGCCGACGCTGCTCGCGCCACGGCTCGACATCGCGTCGGCGGTGGCCGAGGCGATCGGGATGCTTCCGCCCCTCCGCTCCCCGGACTGGGACGATCTCGGGCGCTGGCTCGTATCGTCCGAGTGTCCCCTCCTGGCGCTGGGGGTCTACGAGACCCATCTCGATCACGCCGCCGGTCATCGGAAACTCAAGATGGAGGCGGTGGCGACCATGCAGCGCGGGCTCACGGCGGGGCCGGTGCGCCAGCTGGCACAGGACACCTCCGCGCGCGTGCACGCTGCCCTCCACGCCGGCAATCTGAGCGATGCCGAGGCCGTCCTGGCGCAATACGACCAGCAGCCCGGCCACCAGCCGAGGACGGCGGCCATGCTGCGGCGGCGTCTGGAGAGTGCCCGGCGCCACGCCGCCGCGGATCAGAAGCGGGCCGCGGACGCGCGGCAGGCGAAGGAGGATCGCTACTCCTGCCAGCTCCTCTGCGGCCTGCACATGGTCGAGCTCTGCAACAACGACAAGGTGCTCTGGAACCGCAGCGGGCGGACCTGGGAAGCGACACCGTGCGGGAAGCGTCGGCCCGAGCCGTTCCTGGTCGAGTGCTACCGCCAGCAATGGCTGACCGGCACGTTTCACGAATCCTGCCTGCTGCCCTGCCAGGGCACGGCGGATGGCCGCGATAAGCTGATGCGGATCCTCCAGGACGCGGGCTGCGTCCGGGAGTCGAGCTAGCGCCGCGGAGTCTCGGCGGGGCTCAAGCCTTCTCGCGTGATCTGCCTGCGATGGGTGGTGAGCTGGGGGCGGTTCGCTCCGCGGACGTCAGGTTCCGGGAGACTTCCTGGAGCGCGGCCGCTGCCTCGCGCATGCCTTCCTCGCCGTCCGCATGAGCGGCGCGGGTCGTGGGAAGGCAATGCGGGATGTCGATGGTGAACGTCGAGCCTTGTCCGACCCGACTCGTGACCGACACCCGTCCGCCGAGCGCCTCGACGAGCTGCTTCACGATGCTCAGGCCCAGCCCGACCCCACTGGTGCCGCGCGTGCTGCTCGCACCCACCTGATGGAAGGCATCAAAGATGTACTCGAGGTCCTCGGGCGGCATGCCCGCTCCCGTATCGGCGACCTCGATGCGCAGCCACCCGGACGTCTCGCCCGCTTGGCCGGTCACGGACACGACGCCTTCCTCGGTGAACTTGATGGCGTTGTCGACGAGGTTCCGGACGATCTCCTGCAGCTTGATCCGATCGCTTTCCAGCGGCGGCAGGTCGGCCGCCACCACCACGTCGAGCTGCACCCGCGTGCTCGCCAGCCGCGCGGCGTAGAGCGCCCGTATTTCCGTGAGGAGCGGCTCCAGCTCGAAGCGCTCGACGTGAAAGGAGATGCGCCCCGAGCTCAGGCGGGAGAAGTCGAGGATGTCCGTGATGAGATCGAGCTGGAGGCGCGAGTAGCGCTGGATGGCGCCCAGCATCTCCTGCTGATCGGGGCTGAGCGACCCGCCCTCGCTCTCGGCCAGCATCTCGACGTAGCCGATGATGACGTTCAGCGGCGTGCGGAGCTCGTGCGAGATGGTCGCGAGGAACTCCGACTTCAAGTGGTTCGCGCGCTCGAGCTCGAGCACCTTCTCCTCGAGAGCGCCGCTGTACTCCTCGAGCGTGGTGCGGCTGCGGGCGAGGCTCTGCGCCATCGCATTGAAGGAGCGTGCGAGCCCGCCCAGCTCGTCCCCCGTCCGGACATCCACCTGGGCTCCGAAGTCACCGCGCGCGATCGCGTCAGCTGCCGTCGCCAGGGCCTGGAGGGGACGGGTGATGGCGCGCGCGAGGAGCAGGGCGGCCCCGACCGCGAGGAGCGTGAAGAGCGACGTGAAGATGCTCGCCGTCGTCATCGTGCGATGTCTGAGCTCGCGGAGCGAGGCGGCCGAGAGACCGATCGCGACCGTGCCGAGCGGCGGGCTCTCCGCCTGGAGCTGCGCATCGCGGGGGAGGATCGGCACGCGGAACTCCCACACGTCGGTCCCGATCGCGATCGGCCCGGTCGCACCGACCTTCGCCGGAGGCGGGACGGATCCCGTCGGCGGGCTGCCGACCGAGACGAGCACGAGGCCCTCGCGATCGAACATCCGGCAGTAGACGACTCCGCTCTGCGCGCGAGCCTGCTCGGCGAGGTGCCGCAGACCGTGGACGTTGCCGGTGAGGATGCCGACCGTCGCCTCTTGCGCGAGGTACTCCCCGATCGTCCGACCCCGCTCGGTCAGATACCCGCGGATGTGCTCGAGGTCGCGCTGCGCGAGGATCCAGCTCTGCGCGACGCAGATGACCACGATCAGCACCGAGGTCGCGAGGCCGAGGCGGCCGGCGAAGCCGAGCGAACGCGGCTCGAAACGCCAGCCGGGGCGCAGCCATGGCAGGGATCGGCCCCGGAACATCAGCCGGAGAAGCATGAGCAATCGCCATGCCGTCTTCACCGTCGGGACCCCGCGAGGGAGCGCAGGGAACGCGAGCCAAAACCTCGACTTGCGGCGGAAAGATGACGGTCAGATCGTCCCCGTCAGGAAAAGACCGAAAAGACCGGCCGCCCGGCGATCGCGCTGGTGGCCGCATCGCGTCTTGGTTTTGGATGCCGGATTCGGATATGGGGGCCGGGTTCTGCCCTGTTCGCCCAACTGATAGGAGGACCCACACATGTCGGTGCGAACATCCTCGTCGGGGCACCATTCGACGACACGGCGGACGGGCACGCCACCATCGCGCTCACCGCCCAGGGCCGCCTCCTCGCGGTACCCGCTCCGGTCCCCCCGCCGAGCGGGCTGCCTTCAACTTCGGCCTCGGCCTCGTACTCCGCAACAACACGACGGGGGTCTGCTGGGCGGCCGGATATGGCGCGATCAGGAACACGCATGGGACGCTGCGGGGGTTCACCAGGGGGACCTGACGCGCGCGAGTGGCCGAGTCAACGGATCGTCGGCGGCATCAAATGACCGCTCGGGATGTGCCGGTGGCAGCTGATGCAGCGGAACGACTCGTTCCCTCGCTCGTCTTCCCGGACGAGCAGCGTCCAGCTGTCCTTCGACGCACACCACGGACAGAACGGATGGAACTCCTCGTCCGATCCGATACGTCCCCAAACGGCACCACCGACGATCCGTAGATCGGCCGGTCGCACCCCCGTGCGGCGTCGAAGGTCCGCCACCGCCGCTTCCAGGGCGTCCAGCCGGACGACCTGCCGATGGAGGCCGAACAGCGCGCGCAACCAGGCGATCCCGCGCCGGAAGAACCAGACCGCCGCGGCGCCGCACAAGAGTGTCGCCCCGGCAAGAACGGCCGACTGGGTCATCGTCATCATCGTCTCCGCTGCATGCATCCCTCGACGGGCGACGGCGGTAGGGTAACGGTCGGGGGCCGGTTCCTCAAGGCGATGGGCGGTGCCGCACTCGAACGACCAGGAATCCGGTCGGTCGCGGCGGCGCATGCTGGCGTCCTGGCTACGTCCACGCAGCCGCCCTACCCGACCCCCTCCCCGGGCGCGGACCGCACAGGGGGCTGCTGGCGCATCCGCCACA
>VBLA01000172.1:0-1189 GCA_005879245.1 Deltaproteobacteria bacterium | reverse complement strand
TCGCTGCCGCGAACGCTCATTGCTTCGCTTGCGTGCGCGGAAAACTCGTCTGCACGTCGAGCGGCACCTCGATGAGCGGGCTCTTTGCCGCCGGGATGAGAAGGATAGACATATGATGACGCGTTCGTTCGCAAGGGTCGGGCTTGGGTTCCTCCTCTGGACGCTCGGGCAAGCCGGGCCCGTGGCGGCAGGTCCGACCGACACGCCGCTCCCCACGTTCTCGGACACCCACCACGCGGTGAGCGTCTACATCGCCGCGGGCGTGATCAAGAACAACAACCTGGAGACCGACGTCATCTGCACCAATCTCGACACGGTCGCGGTCGACATCGGCCTCGAGGTCTTCGACGAGACCGGAGCCCTGCGGAACTCCGTCGCCGCCGGCTCGGGCGCCTTCCTCAACGTCGGGGTCGGCAAGACGGTCACGGTCGGCACGGCCGGCACCGCAGAGCTCCACGAGGACCAGGTCCTCACACTGAACGCGGCGGGGAACGCCACCACCGTCCTCCGGAACGGCTCGGGCCGGGTGGTCGCGACGTCCAAGAACCTCATCTGCACCGCGGTGGTCGTCGACAAGCTGCACATGGTCCAGGATCCGGCCACCTCCTCGCTCCCGCCGCCCTCGCTGGCCCAGCTGCAGCTCATCAAACTGCCGTGGGCCGGAGGCTGGGATGAGGCTACTCTCAACGGTCCTCGGCCTGGCGGTCGCGCTCGGCCTCGTCGGACCCGCCCGCGCCGGCGTGACCGACACGCCGCTCCCGACCTTCAGTGACGGGCATGCGGCGCAGGTGGTCGCCCTCGTGCCCGGGGTCATCAAGAGCGACGCGATCGAGACGGATGTCATCTGTACCAACCTCGCCCCCGTGGGAGTCGACATCGGCTTCGAGGTCTTCAGCCAGGCGGGCGTCCGCGGCAACCGGGTCAGCACCGGGAACGGCGCGCTCCTCGCCGTCGGGCCCGGCCGTACCGTGACCGTTGCAACCGGCGGCACGGCGGTCCTCCACGAGGACGCGGTCATCACGCTCGAGGCCCCGGTGACCGAGCTCGCCAACGGCTCGGGCCGCGTGGTGGCGACGGACGTCCACCTCGCGTGCAACGCTTTCGTCGTGGACAGCCTCCACACGGTGGAGAGTCCGGGGAAGTGCCCGGCGTGCAAGCCCCCGGTGCTCTCGAACCTCAACCTGTCGTA
>VBLA01000171.1 GCA_005879245.1 Deltaproteobacteria bacterium | reverse complement strand
CGCCGCGCCGCCGGCTCTGTCAAGCGGTCGCCAACGGCTTGCATGGACCGTCGCGCCCGGGATAGGGGAACCCACTCGCAGGGAGGACGGACGATGCTGCTGGTCGATTCTGCCGAGGCAATTCTCCGTGGTGGGGCGTACCGGCCGCTCGCCGAGCGCGCGCTGGCCGACGAGCCCCTGCGGCGGGAGGAGGCGCTGGCGGTGCTGCGGAGCTCGGACACCGGTCTCCGGTCGCTCCTCTGGGCGGCGTTCGCGGTTCGCAGCCGGCACTGGGGCCGGCGCGTGAAGCTCTGCGTGCTGCAGAACGCGCGCAGCGGTCTCTGCCCCGAGGACTGCGGGTACTGCTCGCAGTCGGCGGTCTCGAACGCGACGATCCAGCGCTACCGGCTCGTGCCCGTCAGCGAGCTCGTCGCCGGAGCGCGCCGCGCCGCCGCGGGCGGGGCCAGCCGCTACTGCATGGTGGTGAGCGCCCGCGGGCCGAGCGCCGCAGACATCGCGCACTTCGCCGCCGCCGCGCGGGCGATCCGCGCGGAGCTCCCGGACCTGGAGCTCTGCGTCTCGCTCGGCATCATGGACGAAGGGCAGGCCGAGACGCTTGCCCGTGCGGGTATCGATTTCGTGAACCACAACCTCAACACCAGCCGCCGCTTCTATCCGTCCATCTGCAGCACGCATACCTACGACGACCGCGTGGCGACGGTGAAGCACACCGTGCGCGCGGGGCTAGCGCCCTGCTCGGGCGTCATCGTCGGCATGGGTGAGACGGCCGAGGATCTGGTCGAGGCGGCGATGGAGCTCCGCCGGCTGGCGGTCGTCTCGCTCCCCGTGAACTTCCTCCATCCGATCGACGGGACGCCGCTCGGCGATCGCGTGCCGCCGACGTCCGGGGAGTGTCTGCGGGCGCTCGCCCTCTTCCGGCTGACCAACCCGCGCGCTGACCTCCGCGCCGCGGGCGGGCGCGAGCGCTGCCTCGGTGCAGCGCAGGGGTTGGCGCTCTTCGCCGCCAATTCCCTCTTCGTCGGGGGCTATCTGACGACCCCCGGGCAGCAGCGCGACGAGGCGGTCGCAATGATCGAGACCCTCGGCTTCGAGGTCGAGGGGGCGCCACGTCGATACCCGCCAGCGGCGATGGACAGGGCCGCGCAAATGTGATGAGAGCCAGTCGCCTGAGTTCCTGAGCGGTTTCCTGAGGAGGGGTACGGCATGCGAGATCCGCTGACATCGGCACTCCGCACGGTCCTGCGCGCGGGCGAGGAGGACGAGGACGTCGAGGACGACGACGACGAGGACCTCGACGACGACGATCTCGACGACGATGACGAGGACCTCGACGACGACGAGGAGGAGGACGAGGAGGAGTGACCGGCGCTGATCAGGTGCCGGCGACCGTCATGCGGGCGATCTTCAGCGTGGGCGCGGCGAGTGCCGTGCGCAGGCGCAGGTCGTTGCCCACCATCTCGACGTCGCGCAGCATGTCGCTCAGGTTCCCGGCGATCGTGATCTCCTCGACGGGGTAGGCGAGCTCCCCGTTCTCGATCCACAGACCGACGGCGCCCCGCGAGTAGTCGCCCGTGACGGGATTCACGCCGAAGCCGATGAGCTCGGTCACGTAGAGGCCCTCGCGCACCGACGCGACGATAGCCTCGGGCGAATGCGGCCCGGGTTCGACGAAGAAGTTCGTCGGGGCCGCGCTCGGCACATCGCCCACACCGCGCGTCGCGTGCCCGGTCGGCCGGAGACCGAGCCGCCGCGCCGAGTAGGAATCGAGCAGGTAGGTGGTGAGCACACCGCGCTCGATGACGGTGCGCCGACGCTGGGCGACACCCTCGCCGTCGAAGGGGCGCGAGCCCGGTGCCGCCGGGCGGAGGGGATCGTCCACCACGGTGAAGGCGCTCGCGGCGACGGTCTCCCCCAGGCGACCGAGGAGGAACGACATCCGGCGGTAGAGCGCCGGGCCCGCGAGGGCGCCCGCGAGATGGCGGAGCAGGGTGGCGGCGGTCTCGGGGTCGAAGACGACGGGGCACTCGCGGGTGGGTGCGCGGCGTGCGCCAAGCCGCCTCAGCGTGCGGCGCGCCGCCTCGCCGCCGACGCTGGCGGGCGATTCGAGACCGGCAAGCTTGCGGTGCGCCGTGAACCACGCGTCCCGCTGCATGGCGCCGTCGCGTGTCGCGACCGGCACGACGGAAAGACTCGCGTGCGAGCCGCGATAGACTCCGGTGAATCCGAGGCTCGACGCATAGGCCACCTGACCAACGCTGCTCGAGAACTCCGCGCCCTCGGAGTTCGTGATCTCGGGCGCGGCGTCGAGCGCCGCGGCTTCGGCCTCGCGCGTCCAGGTGAGTGCCTGACTGGGATCGAGGGCCTCGAGTGCGGAGTCGTACAGGTCGAGGTCGGGCCAGTCGCGGGCGAGTTCGGCCGGATCGGGCAATCCGGCATACGGGTCGGGGGCCGTCCCGCGGGCGAGCGTGCAGGCGTCCCGCGCCAGCGTGCTGAGGCCCTCGCCGGTCAGGTCCGCCGTGGAGGCGACCGCCGTCGACTCGCCGAAGAAGACTCGCAACCCGGCCCGGCGCTGTCGCGCGCGCTTCACCTTCTCGACTTCGCGGAGCCGCACGCCGACCCCGAGGCCGTCGCTCTCGGCGACGACGGCGTCCACGGCCCGTGCGCCCGCGGCGAGAGCCTCCGCGACCAGCGCGCGGGCCATCTCCTCGAGGTCCATCACGCTCCGGGAGGGAAGATGTTGCGCGGGGAACTGCCGTCCGGGCTCACGCCTGCGTACCGCCCACCGTGAGGCCGTCGATTCTCACGGTCGGCAGGCCGACACCAACCGGTACCGACTGGCCATCCTTCCCGCACGTGCCGATGCCCTCGTCGAGCTGGAGATCCGACCCGACGCGCGTGATGCGCGTCAGCACGTCGGGGCCGTTCCCGATGAGCGTCGCACCCTTCACCGGAGGTCCGATCTTGCCCCCCTCGATCCGGTAGGCCTCGCTCGCCGAGAAGACGAACCTCCCGTTGGTGATGTCGACCTGCCCCCCACCGAAGGACACCGCGTAGAGCCCGCGGTCGACGGAGCGGATGATGTCCTCCGGCACGTCCTCGCCGGCCAGCATGAAGGTGTTCGTCATGCGGGGCATGGGGAGATGGGCGAAGCTCTCGCGGCGGCCGTTGCCGGTGAGCGGCATGCCCATGAGCGTCGCGTTGAGGCGATCCTGGAGGTAGCCGCGCAGGATGCCGCGCTCGATCAGGACGGTGCGGCCGGTGGGCGTGCCCTCGTCGTCCACGTTGAGCGAGCCGCGGCGGCCGGGGAGCGTGCCGTCGTCGATCACGGTGCAGAGCTCGCTGCCGACGCGGGTGCCGATTCGGTCCGTGAACGCCGACACGCGCTTGCGATTGAAATCCCCCTCGAGCCCGTGGCCGATCGCCTCGTGGAGGAGAATCCCGGGCCACCCCGGCCCGAGCACCACGGTCGTCGGACCGGCCGGCGCCTCGACCGCATCCAGGTTGACGAGCGCCTGCCGCGCGGCCTCGCGCGCGAAGCGTTCGGCGCGGCCGTCGCCGAGCGTTCCGAAAGCGAAGCGCCCGCCGCCGCCGTACGTGCCTTGCTGCCGCCCGCCGCCCCGTTCCGCGACGCAGGTGACGGTCAGGCGCACGAGCGGCCGGACGTCACCCACCACCGCGCCCGCCGAGGTCATGATCAGGACGACCCGATGCTCGATCCCGATGCCGGCGAGCACATTGGTGATGCAGGGATCGACCGCCCGCGCGACGGCATCCAGCCGGACGAGGAGCGCGGTCTGCTCGGCGAGCGGCGTGTCGACGGGCGGTCGGGCGAGCGCGTAGAGATCGTGGTGGGGGCGCCCCGCTGCAGGGGCGGTCAGCGCATGAGTCCCGCCACGCTCCTCCGCGATCAGCCGTGCCGTGCGCGCGGCGATCTCCAGGCGCTCGAGCGACACCTCGTCGGAGTACGCATAGCCGCTGCGCGCGCCTGCAAGCACCCGCACGCCCACTCCCTGGTCGAGGGTGCGGGTCGCATGCTTGACCACGCCCTCCTCCAGGCTGGCCGTCTGGATGACGCGAAACTCGAAGTAGAGGTCGGCGTAGTCGGCGTGCCGGGCGAGGGCAGCGCCGAGGACGCGCTCGAGGCCCGCATTCGTGAGGCCGAAGCGCTCGCAGAAGAACCGCTCGACGCCCGCGACCTCCATCGACACGAGAGTAGCAAACGCTCTCCGGAGGCGCCACCGCCTAGCAGGACGCGGAAACCGGAATACGTCACGTCGGGGAGCGGGGCGCGGGGTACCGCGAGCGCCGCCTGTGAGGTCGAGCACGAGACGTTCGAGCCCACTCGCGCCGTACCGCGCGACCGAACCGTAGCGACCGGGGCTGCCCCGCGCCCCGCTCCCCGTCCTCGACGCGCCGTATTCCGGTTTCAGCCCCCCGCGAGTTTGCCGCCTCGTCCGGCGGCGACTACGATGCGCACGTGGCCTGGGACGCGGTGGAGCGCCTGCTGGCCGAGATGATCATCGCGCAGGACGCGAAGCTCCTCGCGCTCGCGCGCCAGATCGTGGCGCGCCTCACGCCCGAGGATCTCCGTAACCCGCAGGACTTTCCGCCCCTCATGGAAAGTGCCGAGTTCAACTACGAGGACGGCGTCCTCGCCGGGCTCCGGGCGGCCGAGATGGCGGTGCGCGCGGCGCGTCGGAGAGAAGAAAAGTGAGCTAGCGCACGGGGTTGCGCGGGTGGCCACCCCCCGTCGGGGAGTGCGATCGCACCGCATGTGGACAGCCGGGCGGGCGGTTGACATAATTTCATCCGCGTTTACGCGGCTTTTCGCGTAATCCCAGAATGGCAATCGCCAGCAGCCGCGGTGTCCTGACGAGCCTGCTGCAAGCCCTCGACCGACCGGGCCCGCTCGTCATCCTGCCCCATGACAATCCTGACCCCGACGCGCTCGCCAGCGCCGCCGCCCTGAAGCACATCGTCACGACGCTCCTCAAGAAGGAAGCGCACATTGCGCTCGGGGGGATCGTCGGCCGAGCCGAGAACCGCGCCATGCTCACCTATCTAAACATCACGCTCGTGCCAGTGGGCGAGGTGTGCTTCAACGGCGACACCCAGATCGCGCTGGTCGACACGCAGCCGCGACGGTCGAACAACTCCCTCCCCGAGGAGATCGTGCCCGTGGTCGTGATCGACCACCATCCCGCCTACGCGATGTACCCTGACATCCCGTTCCTCGACCTGCGCGATCAGTACGGTGCCACGTCGACCATCTTGACCGAGTACCTGCGCGATCTGAAGCTCGACATCGAGTCGAAGCTCGCCACGGCGCTCTTCTACGGGATCGCCGCCGAGACACAGGACCTGGGACGCGAGGCCACTGCCGCCGACATCGAAGCGAGCCATTTTCTCTATCCCTACACGAACAAGCGGCGGCTCGCGAAGATCGAGAACGCGCGGGTGCCGCGCGAGTACTTCCGGGTGTTCCGCGAGGCGATCGAGCGTGCGACGCTCTACGATCGCGTCGTGGTCTCCTTGCTGGGCGAGGTGCAGTATCCCGACATGATGGCCGAGGTCGCCGACTTCCTCCTCCGACTCGACCAGGTCGAGTGGGCCGCGGCGATCGGGGGCTACGGCAGCTCGCTCTACTGCTCGCTGCGCACGACCGAGCGTGACGTGAATGCGGGCGATCTGCTCCAACGC
>VBLA01000170.1 GCA_005879245.1 Deltaproteobacteria bacterium | reverse complement strand
ATCGTGCTCTCGGACGGCAGCGTCCGCATGATCGAGGAGATCGTCCAGGCACGCTCGGGGCGGCTCCTCACGCTGACCGACCAGTGGAAACTCGCGCCGGCCGAGCCGTCGACCTTCGTCGACGATGGCGACAAGCCCGTTTTCAAGGTGACGACCCGTCTCGGGCGCACGGTGTGCACCACGCGGAGTCACCCGTTTCTCACCATCGAGGGGTGGCGGCCGCTCGCCGAGATCAACCCCGGCGACCACGTCGCCGTCCCGAGGTGCGTCGACGTGTTCGGCAAGCGGCCGCTGGGAGAGGCCCGCGTCAAGCTCCTCGCCTATCTCCTGGGCGACGGCACCCTCACGGGGGCTTGCCCGCGCTTCACCAATGGCAGTGAGAAGCTCCGGGCCGACTTTCGCGAAGCGGTCGGGCGGTTCGGAGGCCTTGCGGTTCGCGAGGAGACGCCGGGCGACAGGACGCCGACCCTCGCCGTGTCTGCCGACCGGACCGAGCTTGTCGAGCGACGAGTCCAGTTCGGCACGCTCGTGCGGGGACGGCTCGTCGGCTCGCGAGGCTCCGCCAGACGGCTCGCGTCGCGTCTCGGCGTGGCGCCCGCCTCGGTCACGCACTGGTGTCAGGGCGAGACCGTCCCGAGCGCCGCCGTGTTCGACGACCTCTGCGCCGCGCTCAACGTCGACGCGGACGAGCTCGCTCCCGAGGGACTGCCCTCCATCCGAAGGACCGAACGCAACGCGCTTACCCGTTGGCTCGAGTCGCTCGGGATCTGGGGTCGGACGGCCCGCGACAAGTTCGTGCCGGGCGTTGTCTTCACCCTGGCCCGCCACGAGGTCGCGTGCTTTCTGAACCGTCTCTTCGCCACCGATGGCTGGGCGACCGTGCTGGCGAGCGGGCAGGTCCAGCTGGGCTTCTGCTCGACCAGCGAGCGGATGGCCCGGCAGGTACAGCATCTCCTCCTGCGCTTCGGGGTGATCGCCGCTCTCCGGTGCCGGCAAGTCGCCTATCGAGGATCGCGTCGGACCGCCTTCCAGCTCGACATCACCGACGCGGAGTCGATCCGCACCTTCATCGGGGAGATCGGCATCTTCGGCAAGGAAGCCGCGCTCTGCCGCGCGAAGGCCGCCCTCGCGACGAAGCGATATCAGACGAACCGCGATCTCATACCGGCCGCGGCTTGGCGGCAGATCGATGCGGCGAGGCAGGGCGCGAGCTGGCAGTCCGTTGGCGCCCTCATGGGCCTCGGGGATGGCGTGAATCTCCACGTCGGGAAGCGCGGTCTCTCACGGAACCGGCTCGCGGCGATCGCTCGAGCGCTCGGCAATCAGCGCCTACACGACCTCGCCGCGAGCGACGTGTATTGGGACGAAGTCGTCTCGATCGAACCCGCGGGCGTGCGTCGGGTCTATGATCTAACCATACCCGACACCCACAACTTCGTCGCCAATGACATCTGCGTCCACAATACCGCCATCGTTCTCAACGTCGCCGAACACGCCGCGCTCCGGGCCGACGTCGGCGTCGCCGTCTTCTCGCTCGAGATGGCGAAGGAGCAGCTGGCGCTTCGCATGCTCTGCTCCGAGGCCCGCGTCGACCTGGCGCGGGTGCGCACCGGGCACCTCTCCGATCGCGAGTTCCCCCGACTGGCCATGGCCGCCGGGCGGCTCGGCGACGCGCCGATCTTCATCGACGATACACCGGCCCTTTCCGTCCTCGAGCTGCGCGCCAAGGCACGGCGCCTGAAGCGCGACCCGGCGACGAAGCTCGGCCTGGTCATCGTCGACTACATCCAGCTGATGCGGAGCTCGGAGGGCAGGGACAATCGCGAGCAGGAGATCTCGGAGATCTCGCGTTCGCTGAAGGCGCTCGCCAAGGAGCTCCGCGTCCCGGTCGTGGCGCTCTCCCAGCTGAACCGCCAGGTCGAGAGCCGCACCCCACCCGTGCCGCGGCTCGCTGACCTGCGCGAGTCGGGCGCGATCGAACAGGACGCCGACGTGATCGTCTTCCTCTACCGCGACGACTACTACAACGAGGACAGCGACAAGAAGGGCGTCGCCGAGGTCATCGTCGCCAAGCAGCGGAACGGACCGACGGGCACCGTCGAGCTGACGTTCCTCCGCGAGTTCACGCGCTTCGAGAACCGCGAGGTTGCGCCCGACGACGAGGGGGAGGACGGCGCGGGCGCGTTGCAGTGAGAGGCCGACCGGCTGCGGCTCAGCCGATACCCGCCAGCACTGCCCGCACCGCGGCCGCCGGATCCGCCGCGCGTACCAGCGCCCCGATCATCGCCACCGCATCGGCGCCCGCGGCGCACACGAGCGGTGCGGTCTCGGCCGTGATGCCGCCGATGGCGACGATGGGGCAGGGGACCGCCGCGCGCACTGCGCGGACGAGCTCGAGACCCCGCGGCCGGAGCGGGTTCGCCTTGCTCGTCGTCGCGTAGATCGGTCCGACCGCGACGTAATCGGCGCCCGCGGTGGCGGCGGCGCGGGCCTGATCCACGTCGTGAGTCGAGACACCGACGATCCGGCCCCGGCCGAGGATGCGCCGGGCGGCGGCCACGGGCAGGTCCTCCTGTCCCAGGTGCACGCCGTCGGCCTCGACGGCATGGGCGATGTCGGGCCGATCGTTCACCAGGAAGAGCGCGCCGGCGGCGTGCGCGAGCGGACGGATCGCCTCCGCCGCCGCGAGGAGCTCCCGGCTGATCGCCGGCTTCAGGCGGAGCTGGAGGAGCCGCGCGCCGCCGGCGAGCAGCGCGGCCGCGAGCGCCGCGGGTGGACGCCGGGTGTCGAGCGGATCGACGATCGCGTAGAGGGCGGGGAGCCCGAGCACGATCAGCGCACCGGCGGGCGGCGGACGGCGATGCCGAGCTCGGTGATCTTCTTCCGCAGCGTGTTCCGGTTGATGCCGAGCATGTCGGCCGCCTTCACCTGGTTGCCGCCGACCCGCTCGAGCACGATCTCGATGAGCGGCCGCTCGACGGCGCTGATGAGCGTCGCGTAGAGCTCCCCGCTGCTCGCGTGCCGGTCGGTGTCCAGGAGCTCGGCCAGGCGGCGCCGGACGGCCTCCTCGAGTGGCAGGACCTCCGCGGAGTCGTTCGACGACTCCCCCGCGAGGGCGAAGTCCTCGCTCACGAGCGTTCGCCCCCCGCGGGCGAGCACCGCCGCCCGGAGCAGCGCGTTCTCGAGCTCGCGCACGTTCCCGGGCCAGCTGTGCCGCACGAGCAGCTCGCGCGCGTCCTCGGTGACCCCCACGATCGACGTCCCGATGTCGCGGTTCACCTTGTCGACGAAGAACTCGATCAGATCGGGAATGTCGCCGCGCCGATCGCGGAGCGCCGGCACGACGATGCGGACGACATTCAGTCGGAAGAAGAGGTCGTCACGGAAGCGCCCGCCGCGCACCGCCGCCTCCAGGTCCTGGTTGGAGGCGGCGATGATGCGTACGTCGGCACGGAGCGCGTCGCGCCCCCCGACGCGCGTGAACTCCCGTTCCTGCAGCACGCGGAGGAGCTTCGCCTGCAGCCCGAGCGGCATGTCGGCGATCTCGTCGAGAAAGAGCGTACCGGCAGCGGCCGACTCGAACTTCCCGATCCGGCGCTCGACCGCCCCGGTGAAGGCGCCGCGCTCGTAGCCGAAGAGCTCGCTCTCGAGTAGCTCGTTCGGAATCGCCGAGCAGTTGAGGGCGACGAACGGCCCGTGGCGCTCGGAGTGGTAGTGGATCGTCTTGGCGATCAGCTCCTTGCCGGTGCCCGTCTCGCCCTGGATGAGCACGGTCGCATCGGTCGGGGCGACCCGGCCGATGGCCTTGTAGACCTCCTGCATCGCGGGGGTCCGGCCGATGACGAGCTCGTGACGCTGCTTCAGCTCGCCGCGCAGTCGCTGGAGGTCGCGCGTGAGCCGTCTGAGCTCGAGCGCGCGGCCGACGAGGAGGCCGACCTGCTCGAGGTCGAACGGCTTGGTCAGGTAGTCGTAGGCCCCGCGCTTGGTCGCCTCGATGGCGTTCGCCATCGTGTTCTGAGCCGTCATGATGATGAAGAGGGTATCCACCTCGGCGGCGCGCGCGCGGCTCAGGACCTCGAGGCCAGAGAGGTCGGGCATCTTGATGTCGATGAGCGCGACGTCGAAGCTGCCCGAGCGGAGCGCCTGGAGGGCGTCGGTGCCGCTGGCGACGGCGACCACGCGATGGCCGTGCTGGGTGCAGGCGCGCTCCAGCACCCAGCGGATCGATTCCTCGTCGTCGGCAACCAGGATCGAGCCGCCGGGGGTGCTGCTCCTATCGGGTGGCGTCGAGGCCATCGTCCTCGCTCACCGGTAGCGTCACGCGAAAGCTCGCGCCGCCTGTCGGTCGGGGTTCGTGGGTGATCGTGCCGCCGTGCTGCGTGATGATCCGGTGGCAAAGCGTCAGCCCGAGACCACTCCCGCGTGACTTGGTCGTGAAGAACGGCGAGAAGAGCTGGGCGCGGTGCTCCTCCGGGATGCCGGGCCCGCTGTCCTCCACCAGGACGCTGAGGAAGCGGGCGCGCCCCGAGCGGCGGCGGATGTGAAAGCCGGCCTCGAGCCGGGTCGAAACCGCGAGCTCTCCGGCGCCCGCGAGCGCCTCGAGGGCGTTCTTCACCAGGTTGAGGAACACCTGTGTCAGCTGCGCGCGGTCACCGCGCACCGGGGGCAAGCTCGGATCGAAGGCGGTCCGGAGAGCGATGGTGCCCCAGTCAGGGGCCTGGCGCTCGAGGCTGAGGACGGAGTTCAGCACGCGATGGATGTTGACCGGCTCGAGCTGGAGCTGCGGCGGTACGGAGAGCTCGCGCAGCTGCTCGACCAGGCCGTCGAGCCGCTCCACCTCGCGGACGATGATCTCCGTGCAGCGGACGAGATCGGGATCCGTGACCGCGCTCCGCAGGAGCTGCGCCGCACCCTTGATCCCCCCGAGGGGGTTCTTGATCTCGTGTGCAAGGCCGAGGGCAACGGTGCCGAGCGCCGCGAGACGGTCGGCCCGCGAGGCCGTCGCCTCGAGCGTGCGCTGGAGGCTAAGGTCGTGGAGGACGAGGACCACCCCGCTGAGCCCGCCGTCCCCGTCGAAGACGGGAGCGCACGCCGCGCTCACCGGCGCCTCGCCGCTCCGCGAGACGAGTATGCCCTCGCCGTGCCGACGGGCCGCACCCTCACGCAGCGTGCCCCGCGCGAGCTCGCCGAGCCAGTCGTTCCGGCGGCTCGCACCGAGCTGGCCGACCTCCATCCCGATCGCCTGCGGGTTCGACACGCCGAGGAGCTGCTCGGCGGCGGGGTTCAGATCGGCGATCCTGCCCGTCGCATCGAGCACGACCACGCCATCCTCGAGGCTCGCCAGCACGTCCACCCACGGCGGGC
>VBLA01000169.1 GCA_005879245.1 Deltaproteobacteria bacterium | reverse complement strand
GCTACGGCCTCGCCGTCGCCGGCACGACCTTCGGGCTCTTCGACCTCGCCAAATCCGACGCGCGGACGGTGAGCTTCCGCTTCGAGACGGGCACCACGGCCGAGAGCCGGCGCCTGCTTTTCCACTTCTTCGTCGGACCCGAGTACGAGACCATCCTCGACGAGTACACGAGCCTCGTCGGACGGCCGATCGTCCCGCCCGACTGGGCCTTCCTCCACTGGCGCTGGCGGGACACGCTCGACGTGGGACCGCCCGCGCTCCTCGACGGCACGACCGTCAACGCCGAGGTGGCCGACGACGTCCTCATGTACGACGCCCTCGGCATCCCGCCGGGCGTCTACCACTTCGACCGGCCGGTGCTCGTCGGCAACTACGGGTTCGGCCAGTGGAGCTGGGACGAGACGCGGCTGCCGAACCCGACGGCGATGCTCCAGTCGCTCAAGCAGCGCGGCTACCACATCATGACGTGGAGCGGCCTCTGGATGTGCGGCAACAACGGGCTCGAGGCCGCGATGCACGGCTACCTGGCCCCCGGCCCCGCCGAGACCCCGAACTGCGCCGACATCGGCGGCACGAGCTTCATCATGGACCCGACCAACCCCGCCGCCCAGGTCTGGTGGCGCGACGAGGTCGCCGCCTTCCTCGCGACCTACGGCATACAAGGCATCAAGCTCGACCGCGGCGAGGAGCACATCCCCTCGGAGGCGACCGACATCTATGCCGACGGCCGCACGGGCCGCGAGGTGCGAAACGACTACCCGACACTGCAGGCGAAGATCCACCACGACGCCCTGGCGAGCGTCTATCCCGACGGCGACTTCGTCCTCGTCTCGCGCCCGGCGTACACGGGGACCGCGCAGTACTCGATCTTCTGGGGCGGCGACATCCCCGGCAGCGAGAGCTTCGGCGCCGGACCCGCGACCGACCTCGGGCTCCGGAGCGCGATCATCAGCCAGCAGCGCGCCGCCTTCCTCGGCGTGCCGATCTGGGGGTCGGACACGGGGGGCTATTACCAGTTCAAGGACCGCGAGGTCTTCGCCCGCTGGATCGAATTCAGCGCCTTCTCGGGTATCATGGAGATCGGGGGCACCGGCACCCACGCGCCCTGGAACATGCCGACCACGCCCGCCTTCGACCAGGAGATGATCGACATCTACCGGCGCTACACGACCCTCCGTGCGACGCTCCAGCCCTACATCGTGGCCGCCGCCAGGCAGGCCGCGACGGGGCTGCCGATCGTCCGCCCCCTGCCCTTCCTCGACCGCCACGACCCGAAGCTGGCCGACCGCTGGGACGAGTTTCTCTTCGGCCCGGACCTCCTCGTCGCACCGGTCTGGAAGGTGGGCGAGCGCGGTCGTCTCGTGTACTTCCCGAAGGGGAGATGGCGGAGCTACTTCGACCGGACGCAGTCCTACCGGGGCCGACGGACGGTCAAGTTCCCCGTGCCGCTCGACACGGTCCTCGTCTTCGAGCGCGAGGGCGCCACGGTCCCCGGGCCGTAGTCGCCCACTGCATGAACGTCTACGGCCTCATCATCCTCGCCGCCCTGCTGCTCGCGTTCGGGCTCAGGGTGGCCGCCGATCTACTCAACCTGGGCGCGCTCGACCCGGCGCTACCGGCGGAGTTCCGCGGCGTGTACGACGCGGATCGCTACCGGCGCTCGCAGGAGTACACCCACGTGCGGACACGCTTCGGACTCCTGACGACGACGCTCGACCTGGCGCTACTGCTCGCCTTCTGGTTCGCCGGCGGCTTCGGTTGGCTCGATCGCCAGGTGCGCAGTCTCGGCCTCGGACCGATCCCGACGGGCCTCTGCTTCGTCGCCTTTCTCGGCCTCGCCCGCTCGATCCTGGCGATCCCCTCCAGCTGGTGGTCGACGTTCGTCATCGAGGAGCGCTTCGGCTTCAACCGGACGACGCCCAAGACGTTCTGGACGGATCTCGTGAAGGGGCTCGGGCTCGCCGCCCTCCTGGGCGGCCCGCTCCTCGCGGGCATCCTCTGGCTCTTCGAGCGGACCGGGAGCCAGGCGTGGCTCTGGTGCTGGCTCGTGAGCGCGCTCGTCGCGATCGGCCTCCAGTTCATCGCGCCCACCTGGATCATGCCGCTCTTCAACCGATTCACGCCCCTCGCCCCCGGTGAGCTGCGGGACGCGATTCTCGCCTACGCGCGCACGGTCGATTTTCCCCTGCGGGACATCTTCCTGATCGACGGATCGCGTCGCTCGACCAAGGCCAATGCCTTCTTCACCGGTTTCGGACGGCACAAGCGGGTGGCCCTCTTCGACACGCTCGTCCAGCAGCTCGGAACGGCCGAGCTGCTCGCGGTCCTCGCCCACGAGGTAGGCCACTTCAAGCGGCGGCACATCGCCAAGGGGATGCTCCTCAGCCTAACCGAGATGGGCCTCGTCTTCCTCCTGCTCTCGATCTTCCTCGAGCATCAGGGCCTGTTCGATGCGTTCTCCGTGGAGCGGCGCTCGGTCTACGCGGGGCTGGTCCTCTTCGCGCTCGTCCTGGCACCACTCGGCTTCCTCCTCTCGATCCTCACGGGGATGCTCTCACGGAAGTACGAGCGCGAGGCGGACGCGTTCGCGGCCGCGACGACCGGCTCGGGCGGGCCGCTGGCGACGGCGCTCAAGCGCCTGTCGGTGGACAGCCTCTCGAACCTCACCCCGCACCCCCTCTACGTCATCCTCCACTACTCACACCCGCCCGTGTGCGATCGCATCCACGCGCTCGAGGGGGTCTCGCCCTGAGCGTCGAGCCGACCCTGCACCTCGACGTCGAGGGCAGCGGGCCCGTCGTCGTGCTCGCCCACGGGTTCGGCGGGAGCGCCCGGAACTTCCGCCCCCAGGCACGGGCGCTCGGCGCACGCTACCGCGTCGCGCGTTTCGACGCGCGCGGACACGCGCGCAGCCCGGCGCCGCCCGAGGCCGACGCGTACACGCCCGAGGCGTTCGTCGCCGACCTCGGCGGCATCCTCGATCGGGTCGGGGCGGAGAAGGCGGTCGTGGGCGGCCTCTCCATGGGCGCGGGAACCGCGCTCGGCTTCGCGCTCGCCGAGCCCGAGCGTGTGCACGGACTCATCCTCGCGGGCTTTCCCCCGGGTTCTCGGGCCGGAGGTGGCTTCGCCTCGGTCGCGCTCCGCTTCGCCGAGGCCATCGAGCGCGACGGCCTCGAGGCTGCGGGCGCCCGGTTCGTGTGGGGCCCGTCGTCGGGACTCGACCCAGAAGCCGCGCGGCTCGTCCGCCAGGGCTTCCTCGAGCACCCGCCGCACGGGCTCGCCCACACCCTCCGCGGCGTCATCGCCGCCGAGCCCGCCGTGGCGGAGCTCCGACCACGGCTCGTCGCGCTTCGCCTGCCGGTGCTGGTCGTCGTCGGTGGAGAGGATCGAATGTCGCTCGCGCCGAGTCGCGAGCTCGCCTCGGCCATCCCCCGCGCGCGGCTCGTCGTCATCGAGGGCGCGGGACACGTGGTGAACCTCGCGCAACCCGCGGCGTTCAACGCGGCCATGGAGGAGTTCCTCCAACACGTCGTCCCGTGACGAGGGGGGTGCGTGCGTCAGTCGCGCGCGCTATGTTCCCGGGCATGGAGAAGGCGACGTTCGGAGCCGGCTGCTTCTGGGGGGTCGAGGCCGCTTTTCAGGAGGTCGAGGGCGTCGTATCGACGGCCGTCGGCTACTCCGGCGGCAGTCTCCGGAACCCCACCTACGAGGACGTCTGCTCCGGGCGCACCGGGCACGCCGAGGTCGTGCAGATCGAGTACGATCCCGCCCGGGTCTCCTACGACCAGCTCCTCGACGTGTTCTGGGAGAATCACGACCCGACGACGCTGAATCGCCAGGGCCCCGACATCGGTGAGCAGTACCGCTCGGCGATCTTCTTCCACACACCCGAGCAGGAGGCGGCCGCGAAGGCGTCGAAGGCCCGGCTCGAGGGCTCCGGCCGCTACCGCCGGCCAATCGTGACCGAGATCACGCCCGCCTCCGAATTCTGGCGCGGCGAGGACTACCACCAGCGCTACCTCGAGAAGCGCGGCCTCGCGCACTGCACCATTCGCTGACGAGGGGGCCGACGCATGCCGCGGCCCCCTTCCCTTCCGCAGTTCGATACGACGATTGCCGAGACCTTCGTCCGCGCGAGCGCGACGGTGACCGGCCTTCCCGGCTACCTCGGCGTCCGCTTCGTCGAGATGACGGCGGGGCGGCTGGTCGCGAGCATGGCGGTCCGCGATGAGCTCCTGACGCCGTTCGGCACGCTCCATGGCGGCGTCATGGCCGGCCTCGTCGACCACGTGCTCGGCTGCGTCCTCTACCCGCTGATGCAGCGCGGACAGTGGGCGGCCACGACCGAGTTCAAGCTCAACTACCTGGCACCGGTGCGGGGTGGGACGCTCGTGGCCGAGTCGACCGTCGTGTCGTTCACGAAGCGGACCGCGGTGGTGAGGGTGGAGGTGACGAACGAGGAGCAGCTCGTCTGCGTCGCGCAGGGGACGCTTCTGGTCGCGGAGCCGGTGAAGAAGCCCTGAGCGGCGGGCTCACGCCCGTGGCGGCGGGATGCGGTAGAGCCGCTGCCAGTTGTCCCAGAGGATCTTCCGCTGCGCGCCCTCGGAGAGCGGGAGCTTCCGGAAGGCCTCGATCGAGCGCGGATACTTCGAGTCGGCGTGCGGGTAGTCGGTCGAGTAGACGAGGTTGTCGTCACCGAACCACTCGACGTACTGCCGGACCGGCTCCTCGTCGGCCTCGACGGCGAGGAAGCAATTCGTGCGGAAGTATTCCGAGGGTCGCCGGCGGAGCTCGGGCACCTCGTAGCGACCGACCCACTCGTAGTGCTCGTCGAGACGGTGGAAGAGCCAGGGCGCCCAGCTGCAGTTCCCCTCGAGCAGCGCCACCCGCAGGCGCGGGAATCGCTCGAAGACGCCGCCCGAGGTCAGGCTGACCGCGACGGTCATCATGCCGAGCGGCTGGTTGAAGGTGTGCCACATCATGAGCTTGTCGAAGATCTCGAGCGAGAAGTCGGGCTTCAAGTGGGTCTGTCCACCACCGTGAAACGTGACGGGGACGTCGAGCCGCTCGCACTCTGCCCAGAGCGGGTCGTAGTAGGCGTCATGCCAGGGTCGCCGGTTGACGCAGCCGGGCGCGAGGAAGATCGCCTTGAAGCCCAGCTCCGCGACCGACCGGCGCGCTTCGGCGACCGCCGACGTGACGTCGTGCGGCGCCACCATCGCGGCGCCGACCGAGGACGAAGAGTCCCCGGCTGGGGAAGAGGACGGCCAGGTCGAGCCCTTCCGCTCGCATCGCCTCGACCTGCGAGGTGGCATCCCAGCCGCGCGCCTCGGCGTCGGCGAAGGCCTGATCCTGTGCGGCGCTCCACGCGCCCGCCGTCGTGCCGCGCATCGGTCGCACGGGGCCGATGCGGAGAAGGACGTGGGACTTCACCTTGACGCGCATGTCGCGGCGCAGCTCGGTCAACCCGACCGGCGCCGCGTGCCGCCAGGCCGGATCGATGTAGCGCTGCCACAGGTCGGGCGGCTCGAGCACGTGCATGTCGCTGTCGGCCACCAGGAAGCCGTTCGCCGTCACGGGGACACCTCCGCGGGGTACCGAAGCGCCTATCTCCGTCCGACGGGCGGATCAAGGTCTTACGCGACAAGCGACGACGCGACGGCCCCTGCGCATGGTCGTCATCCGCGCCGGACGGCGCCGAACTGGCCGACAGGCCATCGGCGGCTTCAATGCCGTCGAACGAGGACCGATTCCAGGCCGAGGGCCCGAGCAGCTCTCGAGAGCGCCCGGTCAGCCGTCACCAGCTTCGCGCCGGACGCCGAGGCGACCGCGAGATGGAGCGCGTCCAGGGTGCGCAGCGGTACCGCGAATCGAGCGAACCAGTCGCGTGCCAGCCGGTAATGCATCGGCTCCAGCACGATCCGCGCGTAGAGGCCCTCCGCCAGGTGGGACAGCAGGGTGGCCATGACGCGTCCGGCGTCTTCCGGACTCAATCCACCCTCCCGGACCTTGCGCGCCACGGCCGAGAAGAACTCCACCTCGGTCAGGTCGCTGATCGCGGGAGAGGGCTCGGACCGCACCGCCCGCTCCGCCCTCGTGCTCGCGGGTTCGGGGACGTAGAACGCGACGACGACGCTGGTGTCGAGGTAGATCAATACCGCTGCCGCCGGCGGTCGTCGATCACCTCGGCGCTGAGGGAACGGCCCTTGACCTTGATGGAGGCTCGGAACTTCCGCAGGTTCGGCAACAGCGCGCCGGACGTCCGACGAGGCGGGACAAGGCGCGCGACCTCCTTGCCGCGTCGGATAAGTGACACCTCCTCGCCACCCGCCACTCGGTCGAGTAGCTTCCGCAGCTGACTGCGCGCCGTCTTCACGTTCACCTGCTTCATCGCCCGACCGAGTGGACACTGGATGTGTACACTCCGCCCGTCGGCGGCACAAGCCTCCTGGGCGAAGCTAGCGCCACGGAGACGATCGTCTCCCCGTGTCTAGCGTCCCGTCTGCTCCGCCTTGGCCACGCTCGCGGCGGTCTGGCCGAAGAGCACCTTGCGGGCTTCGTCGTCGAGTGGCGCATTGCGGCGGAGCTCCTCGCCGACCGCCCGACCCTTCTGCACCGCGGGCCGGCTCGCGACCGCGTCCCACCAGTGGGCGACGCGGGGGAAGTCGGCGAGGACGCTTCGGCCCTGGAACTCGCGGAAGACCCACGGCCACGTTGCCATGTCGGCGATCGAGTACTCGCCCGCGAGGTACGGGCGGTCGGCCAGGCGCCGCTCCAGGACGCCGAGGAGGCGGTTCGCCTCGTTGGCGAACCGCTCAATCGCGTACGGGATCTTCTCGACCGCGTAGCTCGCGAAGTGGTTCAACTGCCCGGCGATGGGACCGAGATTCGCGACCTGCCAGGCCACCCACTGGAGCACGTCGTACCGGCCGCGGACGTCGCGCGGCAGGAAGCGGCCGGTCTTCTCGGCGAGGTACTGGAGGATCGCACCGCTCTCGAAGATCGCGATCGGGTCGCCGCCGCCCGCCGGCTCGTGGTCGACGATCGCCGGCATGCGGTTGTTCGGCGACAGCTCGAGGAACGCCGGTGAGAACTGCTCGCCCCGGCCGATGTTCACGGGCTTCACGGTGTACGGCAGACCGCACTCCTCGAGCATGATGCTGATCTTCCAGCCGTTCGGCGTGGGCCAGTAGTAGAGGTCGATCATGGGGCCGACCTACCCCGGGCGCCGTGCTCTCACAAGACCCGCGACGGCCCCGGCATTCCGAGCCTCCCCCGAAGATCCCGGCGACCTCACGTCGCCGCCGCCGCACTTCTCGCGCCTTCCCGCTGCGCGAGGGGTGCGAGCCTTCGATTCTTCCTTGACCGATCCGTCATCCACGGCGTACTCGGTCCCTGCGTGACGGCGCCTCGGGAGGTGAAGCGATGAGAGTCCTGGCGTTCCTGCTGGCCCTGCTGGCCGCGTGGGGACAACCCTCGGCGAGCGCGGCGGCGACGAGCCGGCTGCCGAGGATCCAACACGTCTTCATCATCATCCTCGAGAACAAGGGCTTCGACGAGACCTTCGGTCCCGGCTCGTCCGCGGTCTATCTCTCCCAGACTCTCACCCAGCAGGGTCAGCTGCTGCGGCAGTACTACGCGACCGGCCACGTGAGCCTCGACAACTACGTCTCGCTGGTGAGCGGCCAGGCACCCAATCCCGACACCCAGGCGGACTGCCAGATCTACACCGACTTCGTCGGCGCGCCGGGCCTCGACGCCGACGGCCAGGCGGTCGGGCAAGGCTGCGTGTATCCGTCCTTCGTCCCGACGATCGCCGATCAGCTCGCGGCCGCGCACCGCACCTGGAAGGGCTACATGCAGGACATGGGGAACTCCCCGACGGCCCCCGCCACCTGTCGGCACCCCGCGCTCAACAGCCAGGACGACACGCAGTCGGCGCGAGACGGCGACCAGTACGCCGCTCGCCACAACCCCTTCGTGTACTTTCACTCGATCATCGATTCGCCGAGCTGCGACCGGAACGTGGTGCCGCTGACCGAGCTCCCCACCGACCTGGAGCGCGTTTCCACCACCCCGAACTACGTCTTCATCACGCCGAACCTGTGCGAGGACGGCCACGACGCGCCCTGCGTCGACGGCCGCCCGGGCGGTCTCGCCTCCGCCGACCTGTTTCTCCAGGAGTGGGTGCCGCAGATCGTCGGCTCCCGCGCCTTCCGCCACCGCGGGCTCCTCATCGTCACCTTCGACGAGGGCGAGGTCTCCGGCAGCGGGTTCGACAGCAGCGCCTGCTGCAACGAGGCCTCCGGCCCGAACACGGGTGCGCCGGGCGTCACCGGCCCGGGCGGCGGGCGCGTCGGGGCGGTGCTCGTCTCGAGGTTCATCCGCCCCGGCTCGGTCAACGACACGCCCTACAACCACTACGCGCTGCTGCGCAGCATCGAGGATCTCTTCCACCTCGGCCATGTGGGGTACGCGGCCCAGGATGGTCTCGCACCCTTCGGAAGTGACGTCTTCAGCTGCTACCCGAGAGGCCTCTGCCGGTAGCGGTCGCGACGCACGGGCGGGCGTGAGGGAGGGGCCGCTCGCTACTGGACGTTCGCGGTCACGGATGCGGCTGCGTTGAGGGTCAAGCTGCAGCTCTTCGTCTTGGAGCTGCCGCTCGAGCAGCCGCCCGACCAGATGGCGTCGCGGTCGTTGCTCACGGACAGTGTGACCACGGTGCCCGTCGCGAAGCTGGCGCTGCTTGAGGTGCCGACGTTCACCTTGAGTCCGGCCGGGCTCGAGGAGACCGACTCCCCCGACCGCCCGCTGGCGGTCACGGTGAGCTGAGCGGTCGAGGTCGTCCCGCCGCAGACGTTGGCGACGCCGCCACCGCCGCACGTCTGGGGAGCGGTGCAGGAGCCGCAGGTCAGCGTGCCGCCGCAGCCGTC
>VBLA01000168.1 GCA_005879245.1 Deltaproteobacteria bacterium | reverse complement strand
GGGAACGACGAGCGTTCCTCGCAGAACGCTGCGCAGACGGTCCCAGGCGGACGCGGTCGCTTCGGTCGGCACGGGCTCGTCTTCAGGAAGGAAAGTCGACGATGTTGAGGTCGAGCGGGTACGCACGCTGACGGCTCACGGGCGGATCGAGGCGGTCCTGCCCCCACTGGCCTTCGATCGTCGGCGCCGCGTCGAACTGCGCCGCGTCGACCTGGCCCGAGAGTTGAAAGGCGTCGATGACGTAGGGAGCGCCGTCCGAGCCGAGCACCGACGCGCCCCTCATCACGTGGAAGTGGAGATGGGGCGCGGAGGTGTTGCCCGAGTTCCCCAGCTTCCCGAGCAGCTGGCCGCCCTTCACCTTGTCGCCGACCTTGACTCTCACCGAACCCTTCTGAAGGTGCGCGTAGAACGCGTAGTAGCCCGCGCCGAGGTCGAGGACCACGTGGTTCCCATCTACCGTACGCACGGTGATGGTGTTGGGGTCGGGCAGCTGCCCCGGCACCTGGTCGTCGAGCTCGTCCAGCGCGTCGACCACGGCGGCGTCGTCAACGGCAATCACGTCCGCGCCGTAGGCCGTGTAGTTCTCCGCCTTCGAGGGGTCGCCGTGGACGAAGCGTCCCTGGTCGTCGAGACGCATCCAGTCGATCGCGTAGCGCTGGGCATCGAAGAACCCTCCGTTGATGCTCAGGACGGAGCCCCGGTGCAGAATGGCGGCCGTGCAGCACCCGTTCGCCGCGACCCAGGCCCGACCCTTCAACGGCGGCCCCATGCGTGGCACCTGCTGCCCCCGGATGTCGAACGGAGCGACGGTGTACGTCAGCGGGGTCGACGCTCGGGCACCAGGCCCGGCTGCGGCCAGCAGGTCGAGGCGGTGGACCACCCGCCTGGGAACGTCGGAGGCAGCGCGGAACGTCAGCTCGACGAAGAAGAACCGGGCTCCGTTCGACTCGATCGTCCCGTCGGTCGCCGGCCCCGGCAAGAGGGTGCGCGTGTGTCCCACGACGTCGTCGCCCTCGAACGCCGCGAGCACGCGCGAATGGTCGCTGGCGTCGAGCACGGAGAGCCTCTGGAGCGTGGCGGGCGGCGCCTTGGAGTTGACGAGCATCAGCTCGTACATCACGTGGTACTTGCCATCGGTGCCGAGGACGGGTGCGGTCTGCCGGCCGAGGGTCGAGACCACCACCGAGGTGAAGGTGTCGGTCGGCGGGCCCTCCACCGGCGCCGCGCCTCCCGCCGGACTCGCCCCATGACCGCAGAGTGCGAGCCCGACCAGTACCGCCATGCCTGTCCGACGTAGCATTCCGGCAGACTAGCGCTCTCCAGTGGTGGGGCGCGAGTACCCGCCTCAGCGCCGCCGACGCCCGCGGCGAGCCCGCGCACGTACGCCCTCGGGGCGGCGGGCGCGGAAGTCGAGCCGGAGGGGAACGCCGACCAGCTCGAACGCCGCAGTGAAGCGGGCCGCGAGGTAGCGTGCGTAGGCCCGCGGGACGGTCGCGGGGGTGCTCCCGAAGATGGTGACGACGGGCGGCCGGCGGCCGGTCTGCGTGGCGTAGAGGAAGCGGAGGGGGCGGCCCCCCGGACTCGGGGGCGCGTGCTCCGCCACCGCCGCGGCGAGGGCACGGTTCAAGGCCGGCGTGGGCAGCGCCGAGTCGTAGGCGCGCTCGACACGCACCACGAGCGGGAAGAGCCCGGAGAGCCCCTCCCCCGTCAACGCCGACACCGTGAGCAATGGCAGCTCGGCGAAGGCCGGATGAGCAGCCGCGAGCGCGGCGGCGAACGCCTTTCGGTCACGCCGCTCGCGCGGGAGCGTATCCCACTTGTTGGCGAGGAGGATCGTTCCCCGCCCCGCCTCCCACGCACGCCCCACCAGGTGCGCGTCCTGGTCGGTCATGCCTTCCTTCGCGTCGAGCACGACCAGGACGAGATCCGTGCGGGCGAGCGTCCCGAGTGCTCGCACCGCGCCGTGCCGCTCGAGCGGCTCCGTGATGCGCGTCCGGCGCCGGATCCCCGCCGTGTCGATCAGGACATACGCCCGTCCGCCGACCGAGAGCGGCGTGTCGATCGCGTCCCGGGTCGTACCGGGCTCGGGCGCCACGATCGTCCGCTCCGCGCCGAGGAGCCGGTTCAGGAGCGACGACTTCCCGACGTTCGGGCGCCCGACGAGGGCGAGCCGCGTACCCTGCCCTGCCCCGGCTGTCGCTTCACCCGCGGGCGGGAGCGTCGCGACGACCGCGTCGAGGAGCGCTGCGACGCCG
Organism: Deltaproteobacteria bacterium; assembly: GCA_005879245.1. Taxonomy (GTDB): domain Bacteria; phylum Desulfobacterota; class Binatia; order DP-6; family DP-6; genus DP-23. The sequence goes on along the minus strand of VBLA01000168.1, from coordinate 2,987 downwards.
CGGTTGTGCGCGGCGGAGACCGGCAGGAGACGGTCCGGGCCGGCGGCGTAGAACTCGCTCACGAGCGCCTCGTGGCGGGGCGTGTCGATCTTCTGCACGACGAAGATCGCCGGCTTTCCGCTCCGGCGCAGCACGTCGATCGTGCCGCGATCCGCGGGGCCGAGGCCGCTCTGCCCGTCGAAGACGCAGACGACGCAGTCCGCTCCCTGGATGGCGGTGAGCGTCTGGGCGCGGACCCGGGCCGCGAGCGTCGCCGGGTCCCGGGGCGGCTCGGCCAGGAAGCCGCCCGTGTCGACGCAGAGGAAGGTCCGCCCGGCGTGCGACGCGGGGGCGACCAGGCGGTCGCGCGTCACGCCAGGCGCGTCGTCGACGATCGCGCGACGGGCGCCGACCACGCGGTTGAAGAGGGCCGACTTCCCGACGTTCGGTCGCCCGACGAGGACCACCACCGGGAGGCCGCTGCCGGCGACGTCGGCCGCCATCAGAGGCCGAGCTCTCGCAGACGCCGCGGGTTCCGCGCCCAGCCCGTCTCGACGCGGACGAAAAGCTCGAGGAACACCCGCACGCCGAAGAGCCGCTCGAGCCCGAGGCGGGCGCGCCGGCCGATCTCGCGGAGGCGGCGTCCGTCGGTCCCGATCACGATCCCCTTGTGAGTCGGGCGGTCCACCACGATGGTCGCACGGAGGAAGAGCAGGTTCCGCTCGGGCTTCTCGGCGAACTCCTCCACCTCGACCGCGGTCCCGTACGGCACCTCCTCCTCGGTCTGGAGGAAGAGCTGCTCCCGGATCATCTCCTGGACGAGGAAGCGCTCGGTCTCGGTGGTGTACTCGTCCTCGGGATATAGCTGGGGCCCCGTGGGGAGCGCGGCCGCCACCGCCGCGAGGATGAGGTCCACGTGCTTGCCCGTGCGGGCGCTCGCCGGAATGACGTCGCGGCCGGGCAGGCACTCGCCGAGCGCGGCCATGGCGGGCAGGAGCGCGGGCGGCCGCACGCGGTCGAGCTTGTTCAGGACGGCGATCGTCGTCGCGCGGAGCGCGCCGAGTTGCGTCGCGAGCTCGCGGTCGGCAGGCGACACGCCGGCCGTGGCGTCGAGCACGAGCAGGACGACGTCCGCTTCGCCGAGCGTCTGGCGGGCCACGTCGACCATGCGGCGATTCAGCAGCGAGCGCGCCTCGTGCATGCCAGGCGTGTCGAGGAAGGCGATCTGCGCCTCGGGGAGCGTGCGGATACCGGCGATGCGATTGCGGGTCGTCTGCGGCTTCGGGGTGACGATGGCGACCTTGGTCCCGACGAGGGCGTTCAGCAGGGTCGACTTCCCGACGTTGGGTCGTCCGACGATGGCCGCGAAGCCTGCCCGGTGCGGCATGCGTGACGCGCCGGCCTCAGGGCGGGAGGCAGACGAGCGTCAGACGGGACATCGCGGGCCCGTGCGCGCCGTCGATCCGCACCCGGAGGTTGAGACGGCCGGGCCGTCCACCCGCCCCGAGCGGCACCTCCAGCGGGACGGTCGCGGTGCAGGCGGCGCGAAGCGAGGTGGGGAATGTCGGCAGCGCTCCGAGCGCCGCCTGGAGGGCGTCGCGGTTCCCGGCCACGACCGGGTCGCGCGTGTGCGCCCCCGGCGAGAGGAGTGTCACGCGTCGCACGGGGCCGGGCTCGCAGACCGGCACCCCCTTGCGGTTCAGGAAGGCCGAGCGGACGTCGAACACGTTGAGGCAGAGGCCGACGTTGCTGGTGCAGCGGCCGTCGGCCGCCCCGTCCACGTCGCATTCCGGGTCGCCGTCGCGACACGTCTGGCGCGAGACCGGCAGCCCGTGACGGGCGGCGAAGACGTCCTGCTCCAGCAGCCACTCGCCGGTGCATGCGCGGCGCTTTGGACCTCGCGCGGGTACCATGCAACCGATATCGAACTCGCAGCGACCGGGGCCGGTCACCGCGGCGGCGAGCGCGTCCGCGAGCGGGGCGCCCCAGCCGGTCGCGAGGTCGAACCCCGTGGTCGCGGGAAAGCCGCCGTGCCCGTCGAAGGCGTTCGTGCCCGTGGCGACGTCGCGGAAGACCGGCGCGCGGAGCCCGCGCATCTGCTCGGACCCCAGGCGGTAGAGCGTCGGGAGGAGCTGCCCGAGGCCATTCGTGCCGGTGGCGCGGGCCATCTGCTCCGCCACCAGCGCGAGGACGCTCGCGAGCGACGGCGCGCTCGCGCTCGTGCCGCCGATCACCCGCGTCTCGCCCGCCTGCACCATGAAGTAGCCCGGGCTGTCGGGACTGGCGGCGACCGAGACATCCGGCATCGCGCGTCCGTTCGTGTGGGCGACGAGGGTCGCGAGCTGGTAGCGCGGGCGCGCGAACACGACGCTCTCCCCGCCCCCGCTGGCCCCCTGGACATCGTTCCACACGCTCTCGACGAGAGGGCTCGGGACCGAGCCGTCGGTCGCGAGATCGAAGCTCGTCCCGCCGACGGCGATGGCGTGGGGGGACGACGCGAGCGCGTTGACGGCGAGGAGATCGGGCTCGCCGGGGAGACATTCGGTCCCACCGCTGTCGCCGGAGGCGACCAGGATCGTCTGGCCGAGGGCGTTGCCGACGGCGTAGAACGCGTCGAACAGCTCGGTGGCAATGACCGGCGAGGACGGCTCACAGAGCCCGAAGCTGAGCGTGATGATATCGCCCTGGCGCCTTTCCACCGCTTCGGCCAGGGACTCCGGAATGTCCCCCTGTGGCGCCGGGCGGCTGAGGACGACGTTCACCTGCGCGCCAGGGGCGAGCGCGCCCGACCACTGGGTGTCGATCAGGACCTCGGTCTCCTCCCCCGGCTCGGGGCGGATTCCGGGTGGGTTGCTCGGGTCGACGAACCGGCGCTCGAAGTGGATCGGCGCGCCGAAGCGCTCGCCGAAGGCGGCGACGTCGCTGTCGTTGAAGTCGCTCCGGGCGATGACGGCGATCGTCCGTCCGGCGCCGGTCAGCCCTGCGTTCTGGAGGGGTGTCGCGGCGTA
>VBLA01000167.1:9323-15515 GCA_005879245.1 Deltaproteobacteria bacterium | reverse complement strand
GTCGGGGCGGCCCATTTCCTGCCCGTGATGCCCCCGACTTCGGGGTATGAATCGGTTATCGTGCCGCCGACAATCTCCGTAGTAATCATGTATGGGAGCAGGAACTGAGGTATGGCCGGCGAGGTAGCGATCTGTAGCAGGACGGGGCGGGTCGGGGCATACGCTGCCAGGCTGGAGCCCGGCCAGACCGTGAGGAGGATCGAGGCAACCGTCGCGACACGGAATGCCCCTCGAAGGGTGCTCGGTCGTGTTTGCATGTGTAGCGCTTCTCCGTTTTCGTCCTTGGGTATCGCCGGGGTGCACCGCAGAGGCTGCACCATGTGAGGAAGCATGTACGGTGATTTGGCGTTTGATGTCAATTTGAAAACGTTCGTTCTCTGACACAGCTAGCTAGCTCTAAGGCACGTCCCATGCCGAGCGCCCGGGTGCCATGAGATGTGCGATAGACGTCGGCAGATCGCGCCGCGCTCGCCCGGCGTGGCACTGGATGACCCCGGTCTCCTCGCCGTCCTCGCTCGGAGAGTGTCCAGTCAATGAAAGAATTGATCTCGCGATCATCATAGCAAACCTCCCAGCGGTCGCCGTGCAGGCACCGTGGTGAACGCCCCCAACGGCCAAGGAACTTCCGGTGCCTGACCACCCGAGCGTTCCCTGGGACCCGGCATTCGTGCCCGGGCCTGCAGGGGCGCGAGCTTCGCGTCGTCTCGCCCCCCGTCCGATCAACGTTTTCTCTCGGGCTTCGCGTGCCGCGCGGGGGCCCGATCACGGTACGGCCGTTGCTGGGGCCGACCAGGCGCGATGCGGCGAACCTGCCCTGCCCTCGTTCTCCTGGCGGCGGCCCTGCTCGCATCGGCGCGGGTGGGGGCGACGACTGCCGCCGACATCCCCTGCGACGACCCGGACCCGACCGTCCCGTGCGTCTTCTCGGGGAGCCTCACCGTCGCTCCGGGATCGACGCTCGACTTCGGCACTCGCGCCTTCTCGATCGGGCCGAGCGGGATCCTGACCGCTGGTGAAGGGAACTCGCTCACCATCAAGGCTCCGGCGGTGCGTCTGCAGGCCGGGGCTCTCCTCTGCACCGCGCCCGCCAGCGGCGTCGGCGCCAACGTCACGATCGAGACCACGGGGGACATCCTCCTGGAGCGCAGCGGCCCGATCCGCGCCCGTATCGATCTCTCGGCGGCCACGACGGGGGGACAGCTCACGCTCACCGCGGGCGGCAGCGTGAACAGCGCGGGCGACCTGCTCGTCAAGGGCACGCCCGGCGATGCCGGCTCGATCAGCATCAGTGCCGTGGGCGCCGTGACGCTCGCCGGCGAGGTGCATCTCGAGGCGGGTATCGACGGACTGGGCGGCGACCTGACAGTGTCGGCGGGAGGCGCAATCGCGGCAAGCGGCGCGCTCGTCGACTCGTCCGGCGGCCTCAAGGGCGGCTCGATCGATCTCGAGGCCGGCGGCGACCTGTCGACGGGCGGGAAGCTCGACGTGAGCGGCAACGGCGCCGGGAGCGATGGCGGCTTTCTCGTGCTCAACGCGAACGGGGCCATCACCGTCGGCGGCCGCATCGCCGCCGATGGCTCGGGATCACCCGACTTCGGCGGTTTCGGCGGCGACGTGAGCGTGTCGGCGGGCGGCAACATCCAGCTGAACGAGCAGATCAATGCCGCCGGCGGCGCCCCCGACGGCGAGGGAGGCGCCATCGATCTCTCGGCGGGCCTGAACATCGTCCAGACCCAGCAGATCCTCGCGCTGGGGATAGGCTCGGATGCCTTTGGCGGTACCGTCTTCGCCACGGCCGGCGGGCTCCTCAGCCTGGGCGCGCTCATCGATCTGCACGGGGGGAGCAACGGCGGCGGCGGCTTTCTCGGGGCCCAGGCGGGCCGCGAGGTGCGGGCCCTGGCGGAGGTCGACGCCGACGGCGACGGCGGGGGCGTGCTCCTCAGCACGGCGGTGGACGCCCTCGCCGGCGCGGTGGTGGCGGGACCCGTCACGGTGGGCGGCAACCTGCACGCCGGTGGGGACCTGCTCGGCGGCCAGATGGCGGTCGAGGCTTGCGACGTCGACCTGGCAGCTGGCGCCGTGTTCGCGAGCAGTGGCGCCCAGGCACGGAACGTCTTCCGGGCCAGCGGCCAGATGACGATCGACGGCGCGCTCTCGGCGCTGCCGGCGGGCACGAACCAGCTCACCTACCGGGACCCCGCGCGGCCGCCGCTCGTCGGGGCGGACGCGGTGATAACGCCGACGGCTGTCGCCAACGTCGACTCGAGCCTCCCTCCCTGCGGCGCCGTCTGCGGGAACGGGATCGTGGAGCTGGGCGAGCAGTGCGACGACGGGGCCACCAACGGCACGCCGGGGGCGGCCTGCGACTCGCGGTGCCAGATCGGCGTCTTCTGCGGGTCTGGCGCCCCGGCGACCTGCGTCCCGTGCGCCGACGACACGAACTGCCACCCCCTCGGCCGGTGCGGCGGGTTCGCCTGCCTGGCCGGGCTCTGCACGGCCGTCACTCCGCTCGCCTGCGACGACGGCAATCCGTGCACCCAGGACTCCTGCGACGCGGTCGAGGGATGTGTGCACGCACCGCTCGCCGGCGCCGGCATCGCGGGCTGCGACGACGAGAACGTGTGCAACGGGGTCGAGACGTGCGCGGGCGGCGCCTGCGTGGCGGGCGTGCCGCCCCCCGGCGATGACGGGGACCTCTGCACCGATGACGGCGTCTGCGACCCGGTGCGGGGCTATCTCCACACACCGCTCATCGGGTTCCCAAGCGTCACCTGTCGCTTCGACACGCTCGACGCCGCGCTCTCGGGAGCCGCCACGGGAGACATCTCCTCGGGCCTGCGGAAGAGCCTCACGCGGGTGCTCGGCAAGGCCCGGGCCCAGGTCGAGCGGGCCGCGGGCGCACACGGGAAGCGCCAGGACAAGATGCTGAAGGGCGCCGGCAAGCAGCTCGGCGCGCTGGGCCGGCTGCTCGCCACGGCCCGGCAGAAGAAGCAGGTCGCCCCCGCTCTCGGCGGCCGGCTGGGAGACGCGGTCGCCGGCGCGAGCGGCGCCCTGAGCTCGCTCCACGCGGCCGGCGGCCCCTGAGTCGGGGTCGATTGCCTTCGCGCACCTTCCGGACCGATACTGCGCGGCCACACGGGAGGTGCTCATGGCGATCGAGCTGGTCCCCCTCGCCACGGCAACCGCGACGCTGGCCGCGCCGCTCATGCTCCCCAACACGCCGGTCGGCACGCGCGTCATCTTCGAGATCGTCGAGTTCTGCTGGGAGGGCCCGCGGTTCACGGCGCGCCAGAAGGGGGCAGCTGCCGCCGACTGGCTCGCGGTTGGCCCCGACGGGACCGGCACCCTCGATGTGCGCGTGACCCTCGAGACGGGGGACGGGGCGCTCGTCCTCGTCCAGTACGGGGGTCGGGTGGATACGAGCCAGGGCCTCGGCGGCGGACCGGTCTACTCGGCGCCGCGATTCGAGACGGGCGACGAGCGCTACGGCTGGTTGAATCGTATCCAGGCGGTGGCGAAGGGGAGGCTCGTCGGCAACGTCGTCACCTACGAGGTCTACGAGGTGAGGTGACCGGGCGGATCGAGGAGCGCTTGAATCGGGACGGCTTCTTTTCGCATATTGCCGCCCGGTGCCTCTCTTCGACTATCGCTGCGCTGCCTGCGAACAGGAGTTCGAGGAGCTGACGTCGGCAGCCGCGGCGAGCGGCGTCACGTGCCCGTCGTGCGCCAGCCCGCAGGTGACTCGCCTGCTGTCCGCCTTCGCCGTGGGTCGCACCGGCGCTGCCCCCGAGTCCGGCCCGTGCGGCGCCTGCGGCGCCCCGCGCCGCGGCATGTGCGGCGAGGGGTAGGCGATCCGAGCACCCATGGCCGGTTCGGCCGGATCCATCCCCGTCCGCGAGGAGACGGACCTGCTCGCCGATCAGCTCGCCCATCCTCCGTTCGGGAGCTACCGACGCCCCTCGCCCGCCCGGCTCCGCGTCGGGAGCTATCGGCTCGGGAGCGACGTCTTCCTCAACGCCTGGACCGCCGACGACCTCGCCGCGCACGCGCGGCGGGGCGCTGGTGCCTTCGCGCGCCTCGGCATCGACCGGGCCCGCGCCGTGAGCCACCTCCTGCCCGGCGCGCTCGCCCCGCTGGGTGCGCTCGCCCTCGCGGACGTGCTCGACCTCGGGCGGAGCCTCGACGTGCCGATCGGGCCGCTGGAGAACGACACGGTGTTCACCCGGGCCACGGACGTCTGGTCGCTCGTTCGGCCGTCCCTCGTGGTCGGACCCCGCGCGGAGCTCCTCCGCCTCGCCACCCGGGCGGACGGCGCGCTCGGCGAGCGGTTCGGCATCGAGCTCCTCGTGGCACTCGACGAGCAGCCGCTCCCCGCCGCCGCGCGCGAGATCATCACGCGCGGGACGGGAGTCCCCGTGGTCGAGCTGCTCGGTGTGCGCTGCCTCTACCCCTTCCTCGGAACGCGCCGCACCCCCGCGGAGCCGTTCGAGATCGACGCGGCGGGGATCGCCATCGACGAAGACGGGTCGGGACGTCTCGTCGTGACCGCGCTCGATTTGACCGACGCGCCACTCGCCGTGCGCACCCGTCTCCGCGGCCGGATCGTCGACCGGACGGCGGAGCTCGTGCGCCTCATCCTGGAGGAACCCTCATGGCCACCCGAGAGCTGAAGCTCGTGTCCGCCGATTCGCACGTCGTCGAGGCCCCCGACCTCTGGTCGCGCTGGATGCCAGCCGAGTTCCGCGACCATCCCGATACCCCGCGCCTCGTGAAGGACGAGGAAGGTGGTGACGCCTGGCAGTTCGGGCGGAACGCCAAGCCCGCGCCCCTCGGCATCTACACGGCCGCCGGCAAGACGCCAGAGCAGATCAGGTGGACCGGCGTGCGGTACGAGTCGACCATGCCCGGCTTCTTCCAGGGCGGGCCCCGCTTGAAGGAGCAGGACGCGGACGGCGTCGATGCGGAGGTCCTCTTCGGCTCCTCCCGGCCGATGGGCCTCTTCCTGCGTCACAAGGATCCCGATTTCCACCTGGCCGGCTTCCGCGCCTACAACGACTGGCTCCTGAAGGACTTCTGCACCGCTGACCCGGGCCGGCTGATCGGGCTCGGCTACATCCCGGGCCTCGGCGTCGAGGCCGCCATTCGCGAGCTGCGTCGCGTCCACGCGCTCGGCGCCAAGGGCTGTGTCATCCAGTGCTGGCCCAGCGCGAAGGACCAGATCTCCCCCGAGGACGACCCGTTCTGACCGGCAAGCAGGGCGGCGACATCCCGGGCCTCTCGACCACGGGCATGCTCGACATGCCGCGCGTCATTGCCGAGGCGATCTTCTCCGGCGTCTTCGACCGCTTCCCGCGGCTCCGCTTCGCCTGCACCGAGGCCGGCGCCGGCTGGCTGCCCTACCTCCTCGAGCAGATGGACGACCGCTACTGGCGAAACCGGCACTGGACGAAGTGCGAGCTCGCCCTGCTGCCCAGCGAGTATTTCTACCGCAACTGGCGCATCACCTTCATGCTCGACCAGTACGCCGTCCGGAACCGCCACGCCTGCGGCGTCAGGAACCTCATGTGGTCGACGGACTACCCGCACCACGGCACCGACTGGCCCTACTCGCGGAAGAGCGTGAGGGAAATGTGTCACGCCGTCCCGGCCGACGAGCAGCAGCGGATCCTCGCGCTCAACGCCGCCGAGCTGTATCGCATCGGCGGGCACACCGACGCGTGAGGGGAACGTTCAGGGGTTGCGCACGCAGTCGTAGGTGAGCGGGATCGTCGGTCCGAGGTCGACGACCTCCATGTCGGTCACCGCGATGCCGAAGAGCGAGTGCGAGTCGATGCCCACCTCGTCCCACGTGTGCGTCGTGAACGTGTCGCTCGCTGCCGTGAGGGCGATGTTGCCGCCGTCGGCGAGCAACATCCCGTACCGCTGCATCGCCCGGGCGATCACCCGCGCGCCCTCCGAGGGCAGCGTGGCCAGGGGGAAGTCCGCGCGGAGACGGAAGCGGACGCCATACGGCGGCAGGCTCGCCCCGCCGGACGGCCCGCCCGCGTGCGACGCCGGGTGGACGTAGTCGCCGGCCCGCATGCGGTCGTTCGGGAGGATGAAGCGGATCGCGTGCGGGATGTCGCCGGCGGCCACCTCGTCGGCCGTGAACAGCAAGGCGGCGATCGGGAACCCCGCGGCGTCCGCCGAGGT
>VBLA01000167.1:0-9310 GCA_005879245.1 Deltaproteobacteria bacterium | reverse complement strand
TAGAGCCGCTTCGCGGCCGCGTCGACGACCAGCAGGTGGCAGTCCTCCGCGGCAACGTTGCAGGTGTACCCCGCCTGTCCCTCGATCGCGCCGCCCGCGGGCAGCGGGAACGGGAAGGGCTCGTCACAGTCCGGCGTATAGTAGCCGGTGCTCTTCGTGAAGGTGAGGAACGACGTCGTCGGACCGGCATGGAGCACATGCAGGCCGAAGTCGATCTGGAGCTTGTTCCCGTTTCCCCACCCGCCCGCCGCCGTGAGCGCCGCGATGATCGACCCCGACTCGCTGGAGGGAGACAGCCCCGACACGTCCATGTTCCAGGGATTCGCCGCCTCGAAGAGACCGGCGAGCGTGGTCGTCGTGGTGGCACCGGCGAGGGTCGTCGTGGTGGTGGTGCTCGACGACGGCTCGCACTGGCAGTCGATGCACGGAGTGCTGGCACACGGCGTCGTCAGCTCGCACGACTCTCCGCGGACGGGGTTGAGGTGGCCGTCACCGCACCGTGACGGCGCCGCTGCGAACGCGACCGGTCGCCGGTGCTGCGCGCTGAGCCGGCCGCTCGCGGTCGTGCAGGTCGCGTCGTAGCGAGCCCGCAGCCGCACCTTCACCGCCGAGCCGCAGCTCGCCCAGCGTGCGCGGAGGAGCGCGCTTCCGTCCCGGCGATTCGTCCAGCGCGCCGGAACGGCCGCACACGCCCCGTCGATCACCACCTGCCCCACCCCATCGACGACGAACGCGTCGGACGACGCGGCGCCCCCGAGCAGCGGGCGGTCGGAGAGGAAGCGCACGTCGGGACACGGCAGCGGTCCTGGCGTCCTCGCCATGGCCGCACCCACCACGAGCATCCCACTCACCCCCACGAGTGCGCGCCACACGCGATTCATCCTAGGCTCGACCGGCGCCGGAGTCACGATTGCCGCGCCACACAGCAGCTGCAGCGCCACCCGCCGAGCGCGATCTGCGCGGCAAGGGCGGGCAGCGGCACCACGATCGGAAGCAACCGCCCGGCCAGGCGAGGGCGGAAGCTAGCGGCAAGAGCCGCCAATGGGCTATTTCCCGGGCATGTCACTGCGCTGGGGACCACCCGACGGCCGCTTCTGGAACCCGCCCGTCCAGACCCTCTCGCACGACGAGCTCCGGCGACTGCAGCTCGAGCGGCTCGGGCATGCGCTCGAGCGCATCTGGACGCGGCCGATCCCGTTCTTCAGGCGGAAGCTCGAAGCCGCGCACCTTACACCGGCGGACATCCGCTCGCTGGCCGACCTGGCCGCCATTCCCGTCACGGTGAAGGACGAGCTCCGCGCGAGCGAGCGTGAGGTGCCGCCCTTCGGCGACTACCGGGGCGCGCGGCTCGAGGACTGCGTGCGCGTCGGCGCCTCGACCGGGACGAGCGGGCGGCCGACCTACATCCTCTGGACGCGGCGCGATCTGGAGGTCGACGACGAGGCGGCTTGCCGCGGGCGGTACCGCTGGGGGCTCCGAGCCGGGATGAGCTGCGCCCACGCCCACCCGTTCGGGCTCTACGGCGGGGGGTGGCACTTCAGCCACGGCCTCGAGGCGCTCGGCGTGCTGAACGTGCCGCTCGGACCGCCGGCGACGGCGGCGCAGGTCGACGACGCGGTCGAGGTCTGGCGGCGCGTGCGCCCGGCCGAGGTCCGCCTCTTCGGCAATGCGGCCGCCAAGTTCAGCGAGGGCGCGCGGCGCCGGGGGCTCGACCCGGCCCGCGACCTCGGGCTCACGGTCGCGGGCGAAGATCCGCGAGCCCAGTACCGCACCGTGAGCGCTGGTCTCGAGGCACTTGGCATGCTCGGCACCGCGTGCGCAGAGGCGGATGGCGCGCACGTCTGCGAGGATCTCGCGATCGTCGAGATCCTCGACCGCCGGACCCGACGCCCGGTGGGTGACGGCGAGCGCGGTGTCCTCGTCATCACCACGCTCGAGAAGGACAACCTGATGCTCCGCTACGACCTCGAGGACGTGGTGCGGACCAACTACCGCCCCTGCCCCTGCGGCGAGACGCACGTGCGCCTCTTCTGGGAAGGACGGGCGAAAGACATCGTCCCGGTAGCGGGCCGCGAGCTCCTCCCGATCGACGTGGCGCTCGCGCTCGCGACCGTGCCCGACCTGACCGGCACCGTCCCCGAGTACCAGATCGTGCGCCGGCGGGCCGACGACGGCCGTCTTCATCTTCGCGTGGAGCTGACGCCCGTAGCGCAGGAGACGGGTTTTCGCGGTGCCGTCGAACGCGTCGTCCGCGAGCGACTCGGCGTGGCAACAGACCTCCGCGTCGTCCCCCCCGGCACGCTCCCCCGCTTCGATTTCAAAGCGGCGCGCGTGGTCGACGCGCAGCCGTGAGCGGCGCTCAGCCGCTCACGGCCGCCCGCCGCATTAGCTCTTCCCGCACCACGTTCCGGCGGATCTTCCCCGCGCTCGTGCGCGGGATCGTGTCGACGAAGACGACCGTCCGCGGGCATTTGAAGCGCGCGAGCCGCGCACGCGCATGGGTGAGGAGCGCCTCGGCCTCGACCGGAGCCCGCGCGACCACCGCCGCGGCGACGCGCTCCCCCCAGCGCGCGTCCGGCAGGCCGACCACCGCGACGTCGGCGACCGCGGGGTGATCGCCCAGCACCGCCTCCACCTCGGCCGGGCTCACGTTCTCGCCCCCCGAGATGATGATCTCCTTCAGGCGGCCCGTGATGAAGAGGTAGCCGTCGCCGTCGAGCAGACCCAGGTCCCCCGTGTGGAGCCAGCCGCCGCGCAGTGCCTCGCGGGTGGCCGCCGGATCGTCGAGGTAGCCGCGCATCACAGTCGGACCGCGGCAGACGATCTCCCCGCGCGTTTCTGGCAGCAGGGTGCGTCCGTCGGCATCCACGATGGCCAGCTCGATGCCCTGGTGCGTGCGGCCGACCGTCCCCGGCCGGAGGAGCGCGTCCCGGCCAACGGTCATGGTGAGCCCGTCGGTGGTCTCCGTCTGTCCGTACGCCTCGATAATGTCGGCGCCGGGGAACCGCACGGCGAGCGCCTGCTTCATCTCGATCGGGGTGAGCGCGCTGCCGACCGTGACTTTCGCGATCGTCGTCCCCCGCCCGAGCCCAGGGTGCGCCAGAAGGGGCTCGACCATCGCCGGCACGAGCGGCAGGTCGGTCACGCCGTGGCGCTCGATCACCGCCACCAGCTCGCCCACGTCGAAGGTGCCGAGGACGATCGTCCCGCCGGTCACGATGCGGCAGAGGACGTGGGAGACGAAGATCGGGAGGTGGCAGAGCGGGCTCACGACCGCCGCCACCGACTCCGCCGCGTCGCGCCGGGTGCGCGCCACGGTGTGCGCCGCGAAGAGCATCCCGTCGTGGGTGATCTCGACGCCCTTCGGGTCGCCCGTCGTGCCCGACGTGAAGGCGATCGCCGCGAGCCCAGGATCGGGAGACGCGGCCGCGGGACGGCTCGAGATCGCGACGCTGCCCGAAGCCAGCACGACCTCGGCCGCGACCCTCGCGCGAGTCGTGAGGCTGGCGGCCTCGCTCGCGGTGAGCCGCGGGCTCAGCGGAACGAGCGTCCCGCCCGCCCGCCAGATGCCGAACATCGCTCCGAGGTGGGCGAAGGTGTTCTCCACCCGGAGCGCCACCCGGCCCCCGCCGGCGCCCGCCGCCGCGAGTACCGCCGCCACCTCGTCAGCGGCGTGATCGAGCTCTGCCCAGGTTCGGCGCCGGCCCCCTTCGATGACGCCGCCCGGGCCGGCCGCCGCGCGGCGGAGCGCCGTGTCGACGGTCCCGCCCGCGGCGCTCACCCCGCGGCGCGCTTCATCGGGGGATGGTAGAGGACGAGCATCTCGTAGATCAGGGCCGGACGCTCCTGGCCGACGACCTGCACCTGGATCTCCTGCTTCACCTGGGTACCCTGCGGCCGCCCCTCGACGGCAACGAGACGCGAGCGCGCATGGACCTTCGCGCCGGCCGGGACCGGGGAGACGAAGCGGAGCTTGTCCGCGCCGTAGTTGGTCGCGTTCCCGTACCCGGCGATCTTCCAGGATGGGTTGCTGTGCATGCAGGGGAGCAGGCTCAGGGTGAGAAACCCGTGCGCGATCGTGGTGCGGAAGGGACTCTCCCGCTTCGCCCGCTCGACGTCGACGTGAATCCACTGGTGATCGCCCGTCAGCTCAGCGAACCGATTGATCATGTCCTGTGTCACCTCGATCGATTCGCTCCACTCACTGAAGGCGTCACTGATCTTCGTGCGGAGCTTCTCGACGTCGTCGAACCGGATCTCCTCCACGATGGATCCTCCTGGTTGAGACATCCCGGCCGAGCCGGGTACTCCTTCCTACCCCGGGCCCGATGGCTGACGGAAGGGGCTCCCCGGGCTGGTGTCCGGGAGGGGTCTCGGCTAGCTTCGCACCCATGCTCCGGATGGAGCCGACCCGCGCAGGCAGGACGCGCGCAACGCTCGGCTTCCTGCTGAACCTGCCGAACCTGCTCCGCCTCTACTGGCGGCTCTTCCGCGACCCCCGGGTCACCCCCTGGCCGAAGGCCTTGCTGGTCGGCGCGCTCGCCTACGTGATCCTCCCCTTCGACGTGATCCCCGACATGCTCCCGGTCATCGGGGAGGTCGACGATCTCGTGATCGTGATCGTCGCCGCGCGCTGGTTCATCCAGTGGTGTCCACCCGAGGTGGTGCGCGAGCACGTGCAGGCGATCGACCGGCGGTACGAAGCGGCGCTCTGAGCCGTCTCGCGGAAGAGCGACGTCGGATGTGGTGGGCGACGACGGGGAACGCCGCGCGGCGACGCCGACTCGCGCCGGCGATGCTCGTTGGTCTGGTCGCCGCCGGGCACCCGGCGGGAGCGACCGTCGTCCTTCAGGCGGTGGCCGCGGTGGAAACCCGCGATCCCCCCACGGTCCACCTCGTGGTGTCGAACACCGGGACGGAGACGGCGCGCGACGTCGTTCCGGAGCTCCTCTACCAGCATCGGACATACGACGGCGAGCGGGCTCAACTCGAGCCCACGATCCGGCGCGCGTGGCGGTTCTCCCTCGCGCCTCCCGACGGGGTGGGAACCTTCCCCGCGACGCTGCGCGTACGCTGGTCGGATCCCGATGCGGGAGCGAGCTCGCTCGTTCTCGTCGTTCTCGTCGCGACGCCGGGGGCGCTCGAGTCACCGCTCGCCGCGACGTGGACCGTGGAGCCCATCACCCGCCTCGGTCATGCGCACCTCCAGCTCGAGAACCCGGGCGCGGTCCCGGTTGCCGGGCGCGTCGTGTTCGTGCTGCCAGATCATCTCACCACGGAGCCCGAGAGCGAACCGGCAGCGGTGCCCGCCGGAGGCCGGACCACCGTGCCACTGGTCATCGAGAATCGGGGCGCACCTCCGGGTCGAAGCTACTCCATCTCCGCGGTGTTCACGTACACGGAGAGCGGTACACACCACGCCGTGCTCGCCGAGACCACGGCACCCGTCGTCGGCGGGTCAGGGGCGGATCGGATTCCCCCCCTGGCAATCGGGGCCGGCGCGCTCGCTGTCGCCCTCGGTCTCCTGGCGGTCGCCTGGCGGGCGGCAAGACGGCGCTAGAGGCCGGGATTCACGGCCCTCTCTCGCAACCGTCCCCGCTGGCGCGTGTTTGGTTGTCCTACATGGGGACCTGTCCGCTTGCGTGGGACGCCACACCCTGGCAAGAGGCGCAGGATCGCGCCCGCGGGTGGGGTCCTGAAAGCCGTAGCACCGGTGAGGGGATGGGTGGGGATGGCACGTGGTTGGCATAGTGGACTCCGCAGGCATGAGCACCATCTTCGACCCCACCGGTGACACGCCGATCGGCTTCATCGAGTACCACCAGACGCGCCGGGGTGACATCCTGTCGTGCGTCCGCATCGCACACTTTCGCGATGGCTCGAGTGACGAGGACCGGGCCGAGGCGCATGCCGCCGGGTCGCTCGAGGCGATCGGCGGGCGCTCGTTCATCCGTGATGCGCGGGGGCAGGCCATCGTCGACCTGGCCATCGACGTGGGCGGCGGCCATCTCACCGGCTATGTGCAGGACGGCGAGCGGCAGGGCATCGACGAGCGCGTCGCGTTGCCGCCCGGCACGTACTGGGGTCCGCTCATCTTCCTCGTCCTCAAGAATTTCGACGCGAATGCCGAGGATGATCGAGTAGTCTTTCGCACCGTCGCGCCCACCCCGCAGCCGAGGGTGCTCGACATGGAGCTGAGGCGTGTCCAAGAGGCGGCAGTTGAGCGGGTCGGCATCCGTGTCGACACGGTCCAGTTCGAGCTGCGGCCGAGGATTCATTGGATGATCGATCCGCTCGTCCATCTCTTGGTACCGGCGACCGACTTCTGGGTCTCGCCCGGCGAACCTCCCGCGCTGGCCCGCTTCTCCGGCCCCCGCAACTACGGCCGGCAAGCGATTCGCATTCAATGAAGCTCGCCTGGCAACCATCGTTCGAGCGCGTGAAGCCCCGGCGGCCCGTGCCCCCCGCGCGCGCACGCCGCTTCTGGTGGCGACTCCCCGGCCTGCGACGGCTCGCGGCGTTCCACGAACATCTGCGCGAGCGTCTCGCGGAGGCGAGTGCCCTCGAGGAGCCGCCGCCCGAGCGGTTCGGGTTCCGCCTGGAGACCGCGGCCCAGCTCCATCTGGTCACCTCGTTCTTCTACCGTCGGTACTTCCGGGTCGAGTGCCACGGGATCGGCGAGCTGCCCGCCGGGCCCTTCATGATGGTCGCCAACCACAGCTCGCACGTGCTCGCCTGGGACGGCGCCATGATCCTCACCGCTTGCCTGCTCGAGGCCGAGCCGCCGCGGCTCGTGCATGGCATGGCCGTGCACCGCCTGATGGAGCTGCCGGTGCTGGGCGCCGCCGCCCGTCGCATCGGGGCAACCGACGGGCGCCGCGAGATCTGCGGCGACCTCCTCCGCGCGGGGGGGGTAGTGCTCACCTTCCCGGAGGGGGTTCGTGCTCTCACGCGACGCTTCCAGTACCGCTACCAGCTCTCCGAGTTCGGCCATGGCTTCATGCACGTCGCACTTGCCACCGGGACGCCGATCGTGCCGGTCGCGGTCATCGGAGCGGAGGAGGAAGCTCCCCTCCTGGCGAACCCGCAGTGGCTGGCGCGGCTGGTCGGCACGCCGGTCGCCCCGATCACCCCCACCCTCGTCGTTCCGCTGCCGGTCAAGTACCGGCTCCATTTCGGCCAGCCCCTCTGGTTCCGGGGTCCCGCCACCCGGGAGAACGTGGCGCGCCACGTGGCCACCGTGCGAGGAGCCCTGCAGGACCTGGTCGACCGGGGCCTAGCCCTGCGGCGTCATGTCTTTTTCTGAGCGCCGCTACCCCCTCGCCCCACCTAGACGCTGCTGACGCCCACGTGCTACAAGGCCGCGGTGCCATGGGGGCGGCCTGGAGTCGCCTCGAAGCGTCGCGAGTGCGGGAGCTAGAATGGGTAAAAGACTGTACGTTGGCAACCTCCCTTACCAGTGCGAGGAAGCGCAGCTGCGCGCCCTCTTCGAGCAGGACGGGCGCCAGGTCGAAGAGGTCAAGGTCGTGACCGACCGAGAGACCGGACGGCCTCGCGGCTTTGCATTCGTCGAGATGGCGACCGACGCGCAGGCGCAGGCCGCGGTCTCCGCCCTGAACGGCAAGCCGTTCGGCGGGCGTCCGCTCACCGTGAGCGAAGCCCGCGAGCGCGCTCCGGGTGGCGGTGGAGGCGGTGGGCGCGGCATGGGCCGCCGCGACCGCTAGCAGCGCGATCCGAGCCGCCCCGTCCGCGTACGGCTTGCACAGAATGCCCGAGGCCGGGTAAGGACGCCCGATGCGCGCCCTCGTGCTCGCCGCGGCGCTCGCGGGGTGCGCCGCGCACCGCGCGCCCTCACCAACGGCATGAACGAAGCGCTCCGACTCGATCCGCTTCAGGTCTATGCCAGCTCGGACGTCGCGGAGCGTGTCGCTCCGATGATTCCTGCAGAGGCGGCTCGACGCGTCGATGGACGGCACTCTCCCGGTGCGATCCGGGGCGGGGCGGTCGGCGCCGTCGGGGCGGCGATCGGCGCCATCACCGGCGTGATCGGCGGAAGGCGGCGGCCGGCCGCGGACGTGTCGGGCTTCGAGGCGCAGGCGCTCGTCGCAACGACCCTGGAAGAAGGGTTCTCGGCGACCGGTTACGTCTACTACCCCGCTGGCACCTACCACACGCTCGAGGTGCTGCTCGCCGAGACGCGGTCCGGCGCGGTGCGACGCGAGCGAGCGCCGATCAGCGAGACACCGTGAAGCATCTCGTCACCGTCGCAGCCGTCGCGGTGGCCCTCGCCGGGGTCGCCCGTGGCGTGCCGCCGCCCACCGTTTCCTGGCAGGACGCGAGCCACTACGTGGGGGAGATCGTCACCGTCGAGGGAGACGTGGCCGAGGCACGGACCACCGGTAACACCTGCGTCCTCGAGTTCGCGCCTGATGACCCACGCGCCTTCCGCGCCATCCTCCTGCTGCCTCTCCTGACCAGCCTGCCGCAGCACCCCGAGCAGCTCTACCGGGGCAGGCGGGTCAAGGTGAGCGGCCGCATCGCACGCTTCCAGGGCCGACCGGAGATGCTGCTGCAGGCGCCCGGTTATATCGAGGTCGTGGATGTGAGCGGCCCGCCTCCCGCCGCCACGGTCGCACCGCCACCCACCCCGCCCGCCGAAGAGGCCCCGTCACCTCCGCGCGGCCTGGCGAAGGACCTCCAGCAGCGACTCGCGCAAGTCGGGGACTGTGAGCGGGCCCGTGCCCGGTGGCGTGAGGCCGGGACGGCCGCGCGTGAGCTTGCTACCACACTCAGCCGGTGCATCGAGGGGACCGGCTACCGCTGCCACTCGGAGAGCGCGGCCCTCGCCCCTGCCCTCTCCGAACTCGAGTGGGCCGAGCAGCAGGTCGAGGCGAGCTGTAACTAGGACGTCGATCCGGACGGCGGCCTCAACTCTCGCCGCCGCCCTCCTCGGTCTCGACGAAGATGTCGATCTCGTCCGATCCCTTGTTGCCCTTCTGATCGGTGACCGTCAGCGTCGCGGTGTACTCGCCCACCTTCTCGTAGGTGTGGACCGGATTCTGGTCGCTGCTCTTCGTTCCGTCGCCGAAGTCCCAACTGAAGGTGAACGGGCCCCCGCTCTCCTCCTCGACCGACGCGGTGAATTGCACCTTGAGCGGCGGCGCGCCCTCGTCGGGCTCGGCCTCCGCGATCACATCGAGCTCGTACTCCTCTTCCTCGTCGGCCCCTGCCGCGGGCGCCGTGGTCGTCGGCCCGCCTACGCCTACCGCAGTCGGGGTCGGCGCCGAGGTCGGTGGCTGCTGGGAGCCTC
>VBLA01000166.1 GCA_005879245.1 Deltaproteobacteria bacterium | reverse complement strand
CGCCCTCTCGACGATCCGCCGGGCGAGAGCCAGCTGTGCATCATCGAGGATCCAGAGTTCCGTCCAGCATTCGGCCGGCGGAAGGCGACCCAGCGCGCTCGACAGGACACGGTTCCGGACCACACAGCCGATTCCCTCCGCATCGAGCACATGCTTCAGGTGGTCGACCATGAGCGTGTTCTGCGCGCTGTAGACTCTCTTCACGTTTACGCCGCCGCCGCCTCAACCGGTCGCAGAATCTTTGCCCCGGCGACCCCCGACGCCCAAGGCGGCGACGATCAAGCCCGCCAGGACGAAGAGCGCGTTGGTCACGCGACTCCAGTCCGTCCAGAGTGCGCCCGGATGACGCTCGTGAGAATGGCGCCGCCGGTGGGGAGGGCACCGGCGCTCGGGAACAGGATGATGGGGCTTAGCAGGAGAAAGGCGCCGACGCTCAGAGGGACGAGCGTAGCAGGCCGGAGAAGGGCGGCAGCTGCGGATTCGCCGGAGGTCTCGGACGACACGCGCCAAGGCGTCTCCGCCGATCGTGGCTCGGCATTTGCGGCAGGTTGTGGTGCGGCGCTCGGCGCGCCGGTCCGCAACACCCGGTAGAGACGAATGGGATGCTCGATGTTCTTCAGGTCCTTGAGACCGAGATCCTCGAGATTGAGATCGAGTTTGTTCCAGATCTGCTGGTAGACCGCTTCGGAAATGCAGATGCCTCCCGGGTCTGCGAGGGGCTCGAGGCGCGCGGCGATGTTCACTCCGTCGCCATAGACCCGGTAGTCCTCGACGATCACGTCCCCGAGGTGGATGCCGATCCGGGTCTGGATGCGTTCCTCGGCGCTCCTCCCCGCGTTCTCCGCTGCCTGCTCCTCCTGGATGCGGCAGGCGCAGCGCACGGCGTTCACCACGCTGTCGAACTCACCCAGGACCGAGTCGCCGGCCGTGTCGACCACCCGACCCTCGAACTGCTCGACGAGGAGCTTCACCTGCCGGTGAAACTCCTTGATCTGATCGACGGTCGCGTCCTCGTCGGCCCCCATCATCCGACTGAAGCCGCTGACGTCCGCCATCATGATGGCCGAGAGCTTGCGACGGCGCCGGGACTGCCCCTGTCCCTGGGAGCTCGGCGGTGATTCGGGGTCGGAGGCCACGGCGCACGACTACGACAAAGGCCGGCTCCCGATCAACGGCGGCGGGTGGCCCCGCTCCACTCGACGGTCGAAGAGTCTCCGCGAAGGACGAGGAACGTGATGTAGTGTGTCACGAGGAGCGCCGGCACCCAGAACGCCGGGATCCAGTACGCCGGCCCCATGTACACCGGCGCGCCGTACGCGGTTGCCAGCCCGATCGCCATCGTCAGATCCAGCGTCCCTTCGATGTTGAACACCCAAACCAGGACTCGCCCGGCCCGGTAATTCCGAACGACCGCCACCAGCGAGACAAAGGCCAGCACGGCGGCCACCAGGTCGCCCAGTGCCGCGGGGTAGGCGAACTGGGCGGGGATGCCGGGATAGGTGGCGCCCCGCGTGAGGAACATCAGCCCGAGGTGGCGGAAGGAATGCAGCAGAAGAATGGGCGGCATCACGGTGCGGAAGCTCCAGCCGCCGAGTTTCGGGAGCACATATATTCTGGCGGCGGCGTAGAAGACCAAGGTGCTCGCGACGAGATTGACGGTGAGGATTCGATCGAAGAAGATTTGCAGAGCGGCCCTCCCATTCAGCCGCTGTAGTTCGCCACGACCCGCACGACTTTACGCTCGGGCGAAAGCTCCATGTATTCCCCCGTGTGCGTGCCTCGCTGGTTCGCATAGTAGAGCACAACGCTGTTCAGACCCCACAAAACCTCCTTGAGTACGAACTGGAGTTCCGGATAGGCCTCCAGCCCTTTCTGGAAATACGCTCTGAGATGTGTTTTCCCCGTTACTCTCCCTTCGGGAGCATTCAGAAGCTGAACGACCACCGGTGAAACAAGGTCAACATCATCATCGTAGTGAGCCATGATCTGATCGAGATCATGCGCATTCCACGCGGCGAGCCAATTTGCGGCAAATCCATGTGCTTCTTCTTTCGTGAGCATCGTTGCCCTCCAACGGCCTGCTATGCGGCGCGATGACGACCGGGAGAAGCGTCGGATCGACTGCCCGCTGGTACTCGCAGGATCAGGAGAGGAAGGGCGCGCCCTGCCGGTTTGGACGCGACGTCGCCGACCCGGCGCGCGCCGAGTAGCCCCAGTGGCGCTTGGCCGCGTGGGCGATCCTCGTCAGCTCATCGGAGTCTGAGGGCCGCGCTCGACGGATCGTCGTGTACCTGCTCACGCCGACGACGGCGCGGCCGCCCGCATCTCCCCGTCGACCCGCTGCAGCTCCGGCAGCACCTCGCGCGCGAAGAGCCGCATGTTCCGCTCCGCCTCCTCGTGCGGCATGCCGGCGTAGCTGAACACGGGGATGAAGGTCTCGCACCCGACGCGCGCGCGGACGGCGAGGATCTTCTCGAAGCACTGCTCGGGCGTCCCCCAGATCTGGAGGCTCAGGAAGAACTCGCTGAGCACGTCCGTTCCGCCCTTCTCCTGCGCGATCTGGGCCATGCGGCCGTAGTACTCGTAGCCCTTGGTCTTCGTGAGGTGGCCCTTGTCGAGCTCGTAGTGCCGGAGGACCGTGTCCCAGTAGCCGCCGATGTAGCGGACGGCCATCTCCCGCGCGCGGCCGGCGTCCGGGTCGCAGAACGTCCAGCCGGCGCAGACGGTCGGCGGCGCCTCGGCGCGGTTCACCTGGCGGTAGATGGTCCGGTACTCGTCGAGCTCCGCCGTGACGGTGTCCCAGGGCTTCTGCGGGATGATGAGGATGCCGACGCCGAGCTCGGCCATGATCCGCATCGACTCGGGGGACACGGCGGCCGCGTAGGTACGCCCGCGGAACGTCCGGAAGGGCTTCGGGCGGATCGCCTTCCGCGGCTGCTTGATGAAGGTGCCGTCGTACTCGCAATGGCCCTCCTCGAGCCCGCGGAGCAGCATCTCGGCGCTCTCGACGAAGCGCTGGCGCGACTCCTCCATCGGCACGCGAAAACCCTCGAACTCGACCCGGCCGAGGCCCCGTCCGAGGCCCAGGATGAGTCGGCCGTTGCTCATGTGGTCGAGCATCGCCACCTGCTCGGCGACGCGCAGCGGATCGTGCCAGGGCAGCACCACCACCATGGAGCCGAGGCCGACCGTCCGGGTGCGGCCGGCCATGTAGGTGAGGAACTGCAGCACGTCGGGGCACATGGTGTAGTCGGTGAAGTGGTGCTCGACGCCCCAGATCGACTCGAAGCCGAGCGGCTCGGCGAGATCGGCGAGGCGGAGGTCGCTCTGGTAGACCTCGCGATCGGCCCGGGTGTCGAAGGGGTTCTGGAAGACTGCTGCCATCCCGACCTGCATCACGTGCCTCCTGACGTTCGTGGCTCCGGTGGACGCGCTCCGGCCGCCACGCTATCAAGCCCGGGCGCGCGGCGACAAGCGTGCGCCCAGGAGGAACCGCGTATGGCATCGCGCCCCGCGACCCCTCGCATCCGGCCGCTCCCCCGGACCGCATGGACCGACGAGGTCCGCACGCTCCTCGAGCGCGTGCCGGGGGGTCTCGACGCCCCCTTCAACATCTTCACCACCTTCGCACACCATTCCGCCCTCATGCGGCGCTGGCTCCCCTTCGGCACCGCGTTGCTGTCGGGCGAGCTCCCGGGTCGCGACCGCGAGATCCTGATCCTCCGGACGGCCTGGAACTGCCGGGCCGCCTACGAGTGGGGCCACCACGTCACCATCGGGCGCGCCGCGGGGCTCACCGACGAGGAGATCGCCCGGGTGCCACGCGGCCCGGCCGCGGCGGGCTGGAGCGCCTTCGACGCGGCGCTCCTCCGTGCCGCCGATGAGCTCCACGCCGACGCGGTGCTCTCCGAGGCCAGCTGGACGGCGCTCGCGGCGCGTTACCAGGAGCGGCAGCTGATCGAGGTGCCGATGGTGGTCGGCCAGTACCACATGGTCGCTTTCCTGGTGAACTCGCTCGGTGTGGAGCCCGATCCGGGGTCGCCACCGCTGCCGGTCTCCTAGCGCCGACGCTCGGCCACCACCGGCATGCCGCCCGACGGGGCGATCGTGATCGTGCGCAGCACCGGGCGCATGCGATAGCCCGGTGCGCTCCCGAGCTCGACCCGCGACAGCACCTGGGCGAGCACGATCTTCATCTCGTAGGTGGCGAAGGCCGCTCCGATGCAGCGTCGGATGCCGCCGCCGAACGGGAAGAAGGTGTACGGGGCGGGGCGCGCGCCGACGAATCGCTCGGGGTCGAAGCGTTCGGGCTCGGGCCAGAGGTCGGGCCGGCGGTGCGTCGCGTAGATGCAGGCGGAGACGGTGATGCCGGCCGGCAGATCGCGGCCGGCGATCCGCATCGGCCCCGTCAGGCGCCGGATGACGTTGGTCGCCACGGGGGTGAGGCGCTGCGACTCCTTGAGGACCGCGTCTAGGTACTCGAGCTGGGGGACGTGCTGCGCCTCGACGGGGCCGTCACCGACCACGCGCCCGAGCTCCGCGCGGAGCTTCGCCAGCACGTCGGGGCGGTCGAGCACGTGATGGAACACCCAGGCGAGCGAGGTGGCGGTCGTCTCGTGTCCGGCCATGAGGAGCGTGAACATCTCGTCGATCAGCTCCGCGTCGGTCATCGGCTCGCCCTGCTCGTCGCGTGCCTCGACCAGCATCGAGAGGATGTCGGTCCGGCCCTCCGTGCCCTCGCTCCGGCGGCGGGCGATCTCGGCGACGAGCTCGGCGCGGATCGCCTCCCGGTCGCGGACGAAGCGACCCCAGGGCGTGAGACCCCGGAGCTCGATCTGGAAGGGCCGGATGGCGAGGAAGGCTGCGGCGGGGCCGTCGGCCTGCGCGAGGAAGCGGACGATGCGCTCCCGGATGCGGGCGAAGCGCGCGCCCTCGTCCACCCCGAACACGGCGCGGAGGATGATGTCGAGGGTGATCGCCTGCATCTCGTGATGGATCGGGAAGGGTTGCCCGAGGGGCCAGCCGTCGACCACGCGGTCGGCGATCTCGCGCATGATGCGGCCGTAGACGTGCATCCGCTCGCCGTGGAACGGCGGTGCCATCAGGCGTCGCTCGCGGTGATGGCGCTCGCCGTCCAGCAGCAGGATCGAGTGCCACCCGAGGATGGGACCGAGGATCGGGCCGGCGGCCTCGCCGGCGCGGAGCTCCGCCCCGTCGCTGGTGAAGATCTCCTTGATGGCCTCGGGGTCGGTGAACACGACCATCGGGGGCCCACCGAGCGGGTAGGCCGTGTAGCAGTCGCCGTACCGACGGGTGGAGATGTCGAGCGACGCGTAGGGCCAGAGCGAGTAGCGCAGACTCTGGAAGAGGCGCGGTGTCCGCGGTCCCCGCGGCAGCGCTCTCCGCGGGGAAACTCCGCCGGGCATGGCGGTCAGGCGCGGCGACGCGGGCGCTTCTGGTGCGAGCCGGGTCTCGGAAGCCTGCATGATGCCCTCCCTTTGGCTAGCGTGGCAGGAGCCCGTTCATGGTGATCTCTCCGTAGAGCGGCAGC
>VBLA01000165.1 GCA_005879245.1 Deltaproteobacteria bacterium | reverse complement strand
GATGACGGCCTCGCCCGTCTGGTCCATCAGTTCGCGTGGCTCGGTGACCGCGGGGTGCAGGTGAACGTCCGTCGCGACACGCATCTCGGGGCACACGGCAACCGGACCCATCCGCACGCGGCGGCCTGAGGAGTCTCTGGGCGGCGTCGCGCTCTTCGTCTACGGCACTCTCATGGACGATGCGCGCCTCGAGAGTGTCACCGGCCAGCGCTTCGCGCGCCGGGCCGCCCGTCTCGAGGGATTCGAGCGTGTCGCCCCCGCTCGCGGCTATCCGTACGTCGTGCCCAGGGCGGGCGCGCACGTCGACGGCCACCTCATCGAGAACGTCGACGCCGCCTCGCTGCGCAGGCTCGACACGTACGAGGACGAGGGCCGTCTCTACCTTCGCCGCCCGGTCGAGGTGGTGGTCGGCGGGGAGCGAGTCGCGTGCGAGACCTACGTCGGGGATGCCGACCAGCACCAACGTCGCTTCCGCACGATGACGGACGTCACGGGCTGAGCAGCGTCCGCGCGCGCGCGAAGACCGCGTCGAGCATCGGCCGCGTCAGCCTCCCGGTGAACGTGTTCTGCTGGCTCGGGTGATACGAGCAGAGAAGCGTCAGGCCCGACGGCAGGTGGTGCTCCGCCAGGTGGGCAAAGCGCGGGGCCGGACGCGGCACCGTCTCGCCCCGCGCGCGCTCGGCGGCGAGGAACCCCGTATGCGCCACTCCACCGAGGACGACGACGACTCGCAGCCGGTCGAGCACCTCGAGCTCACGCAGGAGGTAGGGACGGCAGCGTTCGACCTCGCCCGGCATCAGGCGGTTCGCCGGCGGCGCGCAGCGCGCCACGGCGCTCACGAAGGCGTCCGCGAGACGGAGGCCGTCGTCACGCCGGGTCGACGTCGGCTGGCTGGCGAAGCCGGCACGGTGGAGCGCGGCGTAGAGCCAGTTGCCACTCTCGTCGCCCGTGAAGATGCGCCCCGTCCGGTTCCCGCCGTGTGCAGCCGGCGCGAGGCCGACGACCAGCAGCCGCGCCGCGGGGTCGCCGAAGCCCGGCACGGGGCGGCCCCAGTACTTCCAGTCCCGGAAGCGCGCCACCTTCTCGCGCGCCACGCGCTCGCGGTGATGGACGAGTCGCGGGCAGAGCCGGCAGCGCGTGAGGCGCCGTTCGAGGGCGGCGAGCGCGTCACTCGCCGCAGAGCACCCCGGCGGTGAGGAAGAGCGTGTGCGTATCACGGACGGTCCCGGTGTAGACAGGCCCCTCGCCGGCCGGTTCGACGGCGCGCACGCTGATGGCGTCGTAGAACGGCGCCTGCGCGTCGCGGTCGGGAGGCGCGTAGCCGTCCGGGTAGTGGAAAGCGGTCTCGAGGCGATCCCCGACGACGAGGTGCTCGGCGGGCACGGGCTCCATCCCGCAGCGGTAGACGAGGTGGCCGCTCGCCATCACGATCGCGTGCCCGGAGTCGAGGACTATGCGGCGAAGCGGTACGCGCTCCGAGGTGACGACCTTGATCAGCTGCCGGAAGCCGAGGAGCCCCGACGGCAAGCGCGTCAGGACGGCGAAGCCCTTGTTGGGCGTCTCGGCCATCGGAACGGGACCCTCCGCGGTCTCGACGAAGCAGTCGCCCGGAAGGCCGCGCGGTGGTGCGGCGGGGTCGGACACGAGGGGACGATAGACGGAGGCCGATGTGCCCCGCAAGGCGGGGCCGACCGCAGCCTAGCGCTCGATCGGCAGCGGAAGCTGGCGGCGATCGCGCGGGCGCGCCGGCGCGGTGCGCCGCTCCGGGCCGGTCCGGCGACCCGAGCGCACCAGGCGCACCGCCTCGGCGAGCGAGAGGCCCGACACGCGGCAGTAGCGCTGGAGGACCGCCCCCATGCCGAGGAGCTGCGGGTCGCCTCCCCAGAGGCCCGTCATGGTCCGCACGCGCCGCCACGTCGGGACGAGGGTCCCCCGCAACCAGCGGCGCACGACCGACGGGGAGACGTGCAGCGCGCGCGCCATCTCGGCGACCTCCAGCCCGTGGAGGCTCCGGACCGCGGCGAGGTAGCGCGGCACCGTGATGATCGGCGGCTCAACCTCTCGGCGCGCAGGCACGTCTCACCGCCTCAGGCCCGTCCCCCGCGTGCTGCCACCCGCCGCCGGCCGAGACCGCCCACCCGCCGCTCGATGAGCGCGTCGGCCCGCGCGAGGAGCGCTTCGTTCCGCGTGTGCCGCTCGACCATGTAGGACAGGTCACCGAGATCGTGGAGGAGAAGCTGGATCGCCCGCTCGCGCCATTCCGGGCTCTTCACCACCTTCATCATGTCGACGACCACGTCCTCGAGCTCGGAGGCCTCGAGGTCGATCGCCATCTCGAAGGCGCGCTCGAGGCCGACCCCGCCGCGGGCTTCGCGGAGATAGGCAGTGAGCAACGAACGGAGGCGCGTCACGGTGGTCGGGTCGAACCACACCGGCGTTCGGGCAGCGCCCCGCGGGTCGGACTCGACGATGCTCTCGACCAGCGCCAGGGCGCCGCAGTGGCCCGCTTCGTGCCGCGCCATGGTGAACCAGAAGTTCCGCACCTCCTCGGGACGCGGGAAGGCCTTCACGAACCCGACGTAGAGCGCCATCGTCCGCTTCTCGAGCTCGATCGCCGTGTCCAGGATCTCACGGATCGTCGTGCGACGGGCCCGCGACCGCGTGGTCGGCATCGGGACGTTCCTTAGCAAACCCCTCGCCCCGTTGTAAAAAGCCCGGGTGAACGACGTCCGGGTGGGCGAGCTGGAGGCGGCCATCGCCGACGTGGGCGCGCTGCTCGTGCGGGCGGAGAAGTACCGCCGCGGGACGGACTCCGAGGGCGCGGCCCTGCGCCGCGAGGCGCTGGCGCTCGGCGATGCCGCGCGGCGACTCCATCGCCACGACGCCCTCGACGAGCCCACCGCCGAACGCATGCTCGCCGCGGTCGCGGCACTCACGGAACGCATCCGCGCGCTGCTCGCCGCCATCCGTCACGACCCGGACTACCGGACGGCGGTGGCGGCGCACGCCGCGGGTGATCAGCGAACCCTGACCCGCCTGCTCCCCGCCATCTTCGACGGCCTCGACCCGGTGGCCCCGCCCCCGGCGCTCTTCCGGGCAGTCACATGGCGCCACCGCGGCCGGGTGCGACCTGCGACGGACGTAACGGCCGAGGTGCTGAGGACGCGCGAGGAGGGACTCGTCGCCGAAGGCGATGACCCCTCCCCCGGGGTCGATCCCGAGCTCGGTGCCGTGCTCTTCCGGGACACGCCGCCCGCGGATGATCCCGTCGTCCTCCGGCTGCTCGCCTCGGCGCTCCCCGTACCGACCTACCGGCTCGCCGACACCGGCGACTACCTCGCCTACTCTCCCCGGCTGCGCGCGCCGTTCGACGTGCTCCTCGCCGCCGACCTGCCCGCCGGGGAGACCGACGCTACCCCATTCGATTGGCCGCGCTACCGCCACGAGCTCACCGCCGCCCTCGGCGCCGCCGGAGTTCCGGTCGAGACGATCCGCGGTGCCGGAGACCCTCAGTAGGCCGGCGGCGCGTAGATCGTCACCAGGAAGAGCGGCTCCTGACCGACGCTGGTGACGTGGTGGCGCGTGCCGGCGGGGATCGTCACCAGCCCTCCCCCGTCGAGCTCCAGCGTGTCGCCACCGAGCCGCACGCGGGCACGGCCCTCGACGATGAAGAGGATCTGGTCGCCCCCGTGCTCCTCCTCGGGTCCGGCCGTTTCGCCGGGAGCGACCGTCATCACGGCGGTCAGCGTGCGCTCCGTCTGGGCGAGGACCTCGAAGAACTTCCCTCGATGCGCGTAGATGTCCGGCGCGACTTCCATGAGGGCCTCTCTAGCACGAAGCGGCCGCGCCGCGACCCGGGGAGCCTGGGGGCTCAGGAGCCGAGGCGGGCCTGCACGTCGGTAACGGCCTGGCGGAGCGCGGCGTCCTGCGCGAGGCGCCGCTCGATCGCCCCCAGGGCGTGCACGACCGTCGAGTGATCGCGGCCACCGAGCTCCTTGCCGATGCGGTTCAAGGGCGCGTCGGTGTGCTGCCGGCAGAGGTACATCGCGAGCTGGCGCGGCACGGCGATGCGCGCCGTGCGTCGGGGCGAGGCGAGCTCGCTCCGTGTGAGGTGAAAGTACTGGCACACCTCCGCGATGACCCGCTCGAGGCTCGCGCCTCCGGCGCGGGGGACGTTCGCGCCGAGCGCTTTTCGCACGAGCGGCAGCCCCACCGGGTCGCCGGAGAACGCGGCGAAGGCCTCGAGGCGGGTGAGCGCGCCCTCGAGCTCGCGCACGTTCGAGCACCAGCCGTCGGCGAGGTACGAGATGACCGTCGCGTCGAGGCAGAGGTTCCGGCTGCGCGCCTTGCGCTCGACCAGCGTCACGCGGAGCTCGGCGTCGGGCGCCTGGATGTCGGCGAGGAGCCCCGAGGCGAAACGGCTCCGCAGGGTCTCCTGGAAACCCGGCATGTCGTGGGGGGCCCGGTCGGAGGCAATGACGATCTGCTTCCGACCGTCATGCAGAGCATTAAAGGTGTGGTAGAACTCCTCCTGCGAGCGGCGCTTGTCGGCGAGGAACTGGATGTCGTCGACGACCAGCGTCTCGATCTTCCGGAAGCGTTCCCGGAAGCGTTCCATGTGGTCCGCCCGGAGCGCCTTGATCATGGCGTTCACGAAGTTCTCCGCGGTGAGCCACGCGACCGCGCTCCTCTGACGGTCGGCGGAGAGGGCATGGGCAACCGCGGCGAGAAGATGGGTCTTCCCGAGCCCGACGCCGCCGTACACGAAGAGCGGACTGAAGTGTGCCGTGGAGTCGGTCACGACCGCCGCTGCCGCCTCGTAGGCCACGCGGTTACTGGCCCCCACGACGAAATTCTCGAAGGAGTAGCGGGCCGGCGGGGGCTCGGCGGGGCGCGGCGTGCGCGACGGGCCCCGTGCAGGGCTCCGCAACTGCACGTCGAGCGTCCGGTTGACGACGAGGACGACCGAGGCGGGTTCGCCGCTCGCCCCGCTCGCCGCGTCCTCCAGGACCCCGAGGAAGCGCCCTCTCAGCCA
>VBLA01000581.1 GCA_005879245.1 Deltaproteobacteria bacterium | reverse complement strand
GAGACGATCGCGGACTGCCCCGCCGTGGCTCCGCAGCTCCACCTCCCCGTGCAGTCGGGGTCCGACCGCGTGCTCGCGCGCATGGGCCGCGACTACACGGCCGGCGCGTACGAGGAGCTGGTCGCCCGACTTCGCGGTCGCCGCCCCGGCATCGCGCTCACCACCGACGTGATCGTCGGCTTCCCGGGCGAGGACGCGTCGGACTTCGCGGCGACCGAGGCACTCGTGCGGCGGATCCGCTACGACGCGGCGTTTCTGTTCAAGTATTCGCCGCGCGAGGGAACGCGCGCCTTCCGATGGGGTGACCCGGTGCCGGCCGAGGAGAAGGCGCCGCGCCTCCAGCGGCTCATCGCGCTCCAGGAGTCGATCTCTGCGGAGATCAACCGGACCCTGGTCGGTGAGGAGGTCGAGGTGTTGGTCGAGGGACCGGCGCGCCGCCCGGCGGGATGGATGGCGGGTAAGAGCCCACAGATGAAGTCGGTCGTCTTCCCCGGACCGGCGGCGGCGGGCGAGCTCGTGCGCGTCCGGGTGGAGACCACGACCTCGCACTCGCTCACGGGCCAGGCTCTCCGAGGATAGGCGACCTGCGGCTCGCCAGCCTCCTCGGCCTGCTCGCCGTCGGCGGCGTCCCGCATGCGCTGCCCCCCGGGTCACCCCTCAGGGTGACCGTTCTCCACGTCGTCGACGGTGACACGATCCGGGTGCGGCTGCCGGGCGGTCCGACACCCGTTCGCCTGATCGGAATCGATGCGCCGGAGGAGCACGAATCGGACCGACTCGATCGCGCGGCCCGCCGCAGCCACCGCTCGAAGGCCTCCATCCAGGCGCTCGGTCGTCTCGCCACGGACTTCACGCGCCAGCACCTACTCGGGCGATCCGTCTCGCTCGAGCTGGACGCCGAGCGACGGGATCGTTACGGGCGGCTCCTCGCCTACGTGTGGCTCGATGAGCGGAAACTCTTTAACGCGGAGATCGGAGCCGCGGCCTCGGGAGCGGGAGCCGACGCCGGGCCCGCGCCTACCTGCCGCGGGCCGCTCGCATCTCCTTCGCCAGCCGCGCGAAGACACCGGCCCCCTCCTTGCCGAGCGCGGCGTCCACCTGGACGGCCTTCGCGCCCTTCGCGATCGCCCGGCGCACATCGTAGCCGGACGTGATCCCGCCGACGACGATGACGTCGAGGCCCGGGCCCCCTTCGAGGAGGAGCTTCTCGTATCCCGTGAAGTCGTTCCTCGCGACCGCGCAGCGCACCCCGGCCGCACGGAGCTCCTCGCCGAGGTGCCGATAGGAGAGGCGCATCCGTTCCGGCAGCTTCACCGACGCCGGCACGGCAGAGGTGGCGAGCTGGGTGAGGATTGCCCGCAGCACGACGACATCGTCAAATGGAGCGAGCGTCACCTCCACCCAGGCATCGGCGAGGTTCGCTTCCACGAGGGCGACCCCCGCCTCGCCGAAGGCGCGGGCCAGGAACCCGTACTCTTCGGCCGACGCGCCGGCCACGCTCGCCACGACCGGCTTGTCACCCGTCGCGAGCTCGCGCGCCAAGGGGAGCAGCTTGTCGTAGCCGGGGTTGTGCAGGGAGCGAAACTCGGGGTGGAGGAAGGGGTGCACGGTCGAGGTCCCGAGGACGATAGCCCCCACCTCCGAATCGGCCAGCGCGCGCAGGTTGGCCGACGAGTGCACCGCATGCGACGCGTTCATGGCGCAGAACGGGAAACGAACCCCCGCCACGGTCGCGCCGAGGTCGAGCGTCATGGCGGCGTCAGTTCGATCGTGAGCTCGACGAAGTCGCGCGCCACCTCGTCCCAGCGGAACGCGCGCGCCTCGCCCGTCGTGCGCGCGTCGGAGACCACGATGTAGGCGACTTCGGGGTAGGAAGGCTCGTCGCCGAACATGGCGCGTGCCCGGTCCTCGCCCGAGAAATACGCCCCGCGCACCGCATGGGAGTGGTAGAAGGCCTTGAGAGATGCTCCGGGGGCCTCGGCGTCGCGGATCGCCGCAAAGAGCTCGCGTGGCTCCGGGGCGTACGCGGTGCGCGCGTCCCGTGGTTGGGTCGCGGGGTCCTCGCGGTGCAGACGTCCCTGAATGTTGGTGAAGCGGCGGACGACGTCGCGACCGCCCTCGACGAGCACGGCGCCGCAGCACTCCTCGGGATGCGTCTCGCGGGCGTGCGCCAGCATGCTCTCGAGCGCGCCGCGCGCGAGCGTCAACGACTCCATCGAGCCTCCGTGGCGGGGAGACGAGCGCGGGCACGGAGGAGCCGCGTGAGGGTCGCGTTGACCGGCGCCGGCACGCCGTGCGCCGCCGCCCGCGCGGCCACCCAGCCGTTGATCGCTTCGATCTCGGTCGGCCGCCCCCGCTCGAGGTCCT
>VBLA01000097.1 GCA_005879245.1 Deltaproteobacteria bacterium | reverse complement strand
TGTAGCCGTCCCTCCGGAGCGGGGCAAGGCCGCGCCTGCCTTGCAAAGCACTCTCGCGCCCGGTAGCTCTGGCACCGGGGAGGGGTGGTGATGCGGGTTGAGACACAGCTCTCCGCGTTTCTCGAGAACAAGGCCGGCACGCTGGCCGCGCTCGCGGCCGATCTCGGACGTCACGCCGTCAACATCCGCGCTCTCACGATCGCGAACCTGACCGATCATGCGGTCGTGCGCTTCGTGGTGAGTGATCCGCAGAAGGCTCTCCACCTGCTCGGCGAGCGGGGCGTGCTCGTGGTCGCGTCCGACGTTCTCGCCGTCGACATGCCCGACCGCCCGGGGGCGCTCGCCATCGCCACGCGGCAGCTCGCCCGCGCCGGCGTGAACATCAACTACGCCTACGGCAGCGTCCCCGCCGTGCAGGGTGAAGCCGTCGTCTACCTTCACGTCTCCGACCTCAAGAAGGCCCGCGCGGCGCTGACGCGTTCGCCCCGTCGCCGTCGGCGGCGATGAGCGCCTCGAGGGCCGCGAGCTGGGCGGGCGTGGCCCAGTCGCGCGGGCCGATGACCCGCTCAACGACGTACCCGTTGCGGTCGATGATGAAGGTTTCCGGGTATCCCCACACCCCGTAGCGCTCGCCGACCTGCCGCTCGGGGTCGAGGAGCACGGGGAAGGTGATCCCGAGCTGACGTACGAACGGCTCGACCGTTTTCGAGCCGTCCTCATCCTGACTGACGGCGAGGAGCTGGAAGTCGCGATCACGGAGCTGGCCGTAGAGTCGCTCCATCGATGGCATCTCCTCGCGGCAGGGCGGACACCACGTGGTCCAGAGGTTCAGCACCACCACCTGGCCGCGGAGGGCCGAGAGGCGCACCGCGTGCCCCGCCAGGTCGGGTGCGGCGAAGTCGGGCGCCAGCCGTGGCCCGCGATGTCCGAGCGCGAGCAACCCGCCGGCGGCAGCGAGCCCCACCGCCACCGCGGCGACGGCAACCTTCAGGCCGCGGCTGTTCGCCATGCTCCCTTCGCCACCAGCACCGACGCCCCGCAGCCGATCAGCACGAGGCTCGTGAGCTGCGCCTCGGTCAGCCCGAAGGCGACCTGCGGATTGACGCGCACGAACTCGACGAGGAAGCGGGCCGCGCTGGCGAGGATCAGGTACCAGGCGACGACCGTCCCCTCCGGGGTCGCCTCCCGGCTGAGGCGCGAGAGGACCCAGAAGATGGTCAGGTACGCGGCGGCCTCGTAGAGGGGCGTGGGATGCACCCGGACACCCGGGGGCTTGTCCCAGCCGACCACCGCGTAGGGATACGCCATGCCCCAGGGCAGGGTCGTCTCCTTCCCCCAATCCCCGTCCCCGGCCACCTGGCAGCCGAGACGTCCAATGGCCTGCGCGAGCGCGATCGCTGGCGCGGCCGCATCGGCCCCGTTCCACCACGGGATCCCCACCCGACGGAAGTAGACCGTCACGGCGACCGCACCGCCCAGGAGCCCACCGTAGAAGACGAAGCCGCCGCCGGTGAGGAGAAAGCTGGCCGGCGCCCGCACGAACTCGGGCCAGGCGTCGATCACGAGCCAGAGCCGTGCACCGATGATGCCGCCCACCGCGGCCCACACGACCGCGTTCGAGGCGAGGGACGGATCGTACCCCCTGCGGGCGAACTCGCGAGCGCTCACCCAGCCCGCCGCGAGAAACGCGAGCGCGAGGAAGATGCCGAAAAGGTGGATCGGGATCGGCCCGATGTGGAGCACGTCCGGGAGCATCCGGGCGGCTGCATGATAGCCGACGCGCCGTGCGCACGCCACTCGCACGGGGCGAAGACGATCAGTCGATCAGCCCCGCGTGCCGCGCCGTCACGAGCGCCGCGATCGTGTCGACCCGACGGATCGCCCGCCGCATCTCCTCGGCGAAGGCACGGCGCCGCTCGCCCAGGTCCCGTGCGCCGGGCTGCACGATCTCGCGATTGTGCGCCAGCCGGAGCGCCGTGGCAAAGAGGATCTGCGAGACGGATTCTGGGCTCCGGAGCCGCCCCTGCAGTACGTACTGCCGCCCGCGCGCCTGGCAGCTGCGCAGGAACTCGGCCTCGTCGACGGCCGCGTCGACGGGACGGCGCTCGAGCGCCTCGGCCACCACGCAATACGCTTCCAGGAACGGGCGCAGCACGCGGTGGGCGCTGAAGGGACGGAAGCGACGGAGCAGCGCCTGGATCTCCATCGGTCCGGCCGCGAGCCGTCGCTCCCACTCGGGGTCGTGGAGGCGGATCTCCTCCCGCAATTCCTCGCGGAACGCCTCCTTCTCCGCGAAGAAGAACTCGAACTTGAGGAGATCCCGGAGCCGCATCGCCTCCTCCCAGAACGCGACCGTGGGATCGCCGATGCCGTCCTCGGCCGCGCCGAGCAGGGCGAGCTCCGCGATCGCCCCGTTCACGAAGAAGTGGATGATGGTGTTGCGGTAGTACGAGGCGACTAGGTGCTGCTCGGGACCGATCGCGTAGACCGGCTCGGGTCCCTCCGCGAAGCAGGTGACGACGCCGTTCTCGACCAGCGCCTCGAGCGCACGCTCCACACCCGCGACGGTGTCGAGGTCGAGCTCACCGGCGGTCGGGAGGTTCCGCCGCCGGACGTAGTCGAGGAGGTTCCTCAAGCGGATGATCGTCTCCGCCACGCTGAGGGCGCGGTTGCCGGTGCCGAGGAGGGCCAGCGTGACGAGCGAGATCGCGGTCATCGGTGTCACCCGGTTGATGCGAACCGCGACCTCGAAGGCGAGCTTCTGGAGGTCGAGGCTCTGCTCGTCGGGGGCGGGCTCGGCGCCCGGGTCGGGGGCGCCGAGCGCCTGCCCCAGCGAGAGGGGCTCGCCGAACCGGATGTAGATCTGGCCGTAGCGGCGGCGGAGCGCCCGCGCGAAACGGAGGAGCCAGCCGAAGCTCTCGGCCTGCTTCGCGGCCCCGCGCTCCTCCGCCGCGTAGCCCGCGACGTCCTGGATCTGGTCGTACGCGATGGAAACGGGGACCAGCAGGACGTCGTCGCTCTTGCCCCGGCGGTAGGCGTCCACCACGTAGGCGAGGAGCCCGAAGCGCGGCGGCATCAGCTTCCCGGCGCGCGACCGTGTGCCTTCGATGTACCACTCGAGCGGGAAGCGCTTCTCGACCAGGTAGTCGATGTACTGGCGGAGGACGAACTTGTAGATCTCGTTGTCCTTGAAGGTGCGGCGGATGAAGAAGATCCCCGTGCGGCGGAGAAGCCCGCCGGTCGGGAAGAAGTTCATGTTGATGCCGCCAGCCGTGTGGTTCGGCGGGAGGCCGTTCTCGTAGAGCGCGTACTTGAGGACCAGGCTGTCGAGGTTCGACTTGTGGCTGGGGAGGAAGACGAGCGGGTGGCGCTGGCCGAGGACCGTCAGCGCGGCGAGCTGGGAGCGATCGTAGTGCAGCGTCTCGCCATATCCTTGCGTGTAGAGGTAGCGGATCAGGCTGGCGGCGAACTCGATCATCCGCGGGCTGTGGCTTGCGGCGATCTCGCGGAGATAGCGACGCGCCTCACGCGCGACCTGGGTCTCGCTGCGCGCGAGGTTCCGAGCGAGTCGTGCAACCCCGCCGCGGAAGGTCGGCCGGGTGA
Organism: Deltaproteobacteria bacterium; assembly: GCA_005879245.1. Classification (GTDB taxonomy): domain Bacteria; phylum Desulfobacterota; class Binatia; order DP-6; family DP-6; genus DP-23. Next base: position 2,412 of record VBLA01000097.1, on the reverse strand, counting down.
CGATCTCCTGCTCGACGAAGCGCGGCACCTTGTAGCGGGCCCCGCGGAGGCGGCGCTCGGCCCGGTCGAGCGCCAGCGCCGCCTGCCGGGCGACGAAGTCGGGGAGCCCGGCGGTGTGGCCGAGGTCGGTCCCGCCGGCGCGCCGCCAGCGCTCGCGCAGCTCCGAGGCCGGTGCCGGCTCGCCAACCACGATCCGGCAGCGGTCCGGGTGCCGCCGGAGCACCCCCCGCTGGCGGAGCCGGCCCGGGTCGCGCGGGTCGCCCAGGGTGAGGAGCGCCGAGAGGCGCGCCGCCCGGACGCCGTTCCGCTCGGCGGGGAGCCAGGCGGCGCGAAGCGGCGCGAGCAACGGATCGTCCCCCATGGCGAGCGTGGCCTCGAGCCGCGGGTCGACCGCCCCCGCCCGCCGCCGACGCGATGCAGGAATCGCGAGGACGTCGTACCCCGCCGGCGTCACACCCTCCGGGCGCGCGCGCGCGATCCAGCCCTCGAGCAGACGGCGCTCGAGCCGGCTCGACGCGTCAACCAGGAATACGACCCGCCGCCCGGTCGCGGGCCACCGCGGCTCGTCGGCCAGGGGACGCACCAGGGGAGAGAGGCCCACCAGCCCGCACTCTATCGAAGTGTACCGTTGGCCGGGAAGTCCGGATACGCCTCGACCGCCGGACCGCCGTGGAGGTATCCTGGGCCTCGGTGGCGAGCGGCATGGCACTCCACGCCCGGTTCACGCACGAGATCGAGGAGGGTCCCGAGGGCCCCCGGGTCGCCGCGCTCTTTGACGTCGACGGGACGCTGATCGCCGGCTTCTCGGCGGTGGCCTTCGTGCGCGACCGGCTCCTCGCCGGTCGGATGAGCCCGCGCGACATCGCCGACACGCTCGCCAACACGATCCGCTTCCAGCTCGGGCGCGTCGGCTTCTCGCGGCTCATCGCGGCGACGGCAGCCTGGCTGCGCGACGTCCCCGAGCGGGAGCTCGAGGAGCTCGGCGAGCGCATCTTCACGCGCGCGATCGCCGCCATGATCTACCCCGAGTCGCGCGCGCTGGTGCAGGCCCACCGCCGCCGCGGGCACACCCTCGCCCTCGTGTCGTCCGCTACCCGCTACCAGATCGAGCCCCTGGCGCGGGAGCTCGGCATCCCGCACGTCCTCTGCACGCAGCTCGAGGTGGAGAACGGCCGGCTCACGGGGCGGCACGTCTGGCCGACGTGCTGGGGCGGCGGGAAGGCGCTGGCGGCCCGGGCGCTCGCCCGCGAGCACGGCATCGACCTTTCCCGGAGCTACTTCTACACCGACAGCGACGAGGACCTCCCGCTGCTCGAGATCGTCGGCCACCCGCGCCCGACGAACCCCAACCGGCGCCTCACCACGATCGCTGCCCGCCGCGGCTGGCCGGTCCAGCGCTTCACCGCGCGCGGCACGCCGAGTCCGGTCCAGATCGTTCGCTCGACGCTGGCGATCGGGAGCATCCTCCCGGCGCTCGTCGTGGGGGCGGTCCCCGGCGTGCTGAACCGGAGCCGGCGCGACATGGTGAACTTCGCGATCGCCACCTGGGGCGAGTTCGGGACCGCGCTCGCCGGCGTCCGCCTCGCCGTGCGCGGCGAGGAGCATCTCTGGTCGCGGCGGCCCGCGGTCTTCGTCTTCAATCACCAGAGTGCGATCGACGTCCTCCTCCTCTGCAAGCTCCTCCGGCGGGACTTCTCCGGCGTGGCGAAGAAGGAGGCGCGCGGCAACCCCCTCTTCGGACCCGTCTTCGCGCTCGCGGGCGTCGTCTTCATCGACCGGCTCGACCGGCAGAAGGCGATCGAGGCGCTCCGCCCGGCGATCGCGACCCTGCGCGAGGGCACCTCGTTCGTCATCGCGCCCGAGGGCACACGGAGCACCACCCTCCGCCCGGGCCCTTTCAAGAAGGGCGCCTTCCACCTGGCGATGGGCGCCCGCGTCCCGATCGTCCCGATCGTGTTCAGGAACGCCCTCGATGCGCTCCCCAAGCACGGCCTCGTCATCCGTCCCGCCACGGTGGACGTGGTCGTGCATCCGCCCATCCCCACCGACGACTGGACGCTCGACACCCTCGACCGCCGCATCGCCGAGGTGCGTGCGCTCTTCCTCGACACGCTCGAGCGCTTCGACGCGCCCGTCGCGTGAGCGTGGTTTCTGGTGGTACCGCGCCAATCGTGCTTAAAACGGTCGCGTGCGGGCCGTCGTGCAGCGCGTGCGTGAGGCGCAGGTGGCCGTGGAGAGCGAGGTCGTGGGTGCCATCGGGCGCGGGCTCTGCGTGCTCCTCGGCGTCGGCGCGCGCGACACGGAGGCGGACGCGGAGGCGCTCTGCCGGAAGATCGTCGCCCTCCGCATCTTCGAGGACGACGCAGGCCGGTTCGCCCGTTCGCTCGCCGACGTGGGGGGATCGCTGCTCGT
>VBLA01000096.1 GCA_005879245.1 Deltaproteobacteria bacterium | reverse complement strand
TTGGTGAGCGACGTGTTCGTGTTGAGTGCCTGCGCGATCTGATCGGGGTTGAGCCACCAGTACTGCCCGATACCGGCCTCCACCTGCACGTTCCCCACGTGGCCGCTGGGGTTCACCTGCCCGCCGAACATCCAGCCATCCTGCGCGTTCGAGACCTCGTTGTACGTCCACTCGAGCGCGTGGACCTTCACCTGATCGAGTCCCCCGCGGGGCTTGTCGAGGAGGGAGAGGGTTTGGCTCGCGCCCTCGGGGGAGAGGTCATCGTCGAAGATGAGCTGGCCGACGCGGAAGATCGGGTTCGGGAACTTGCCCCCGGTGATGCTCACCGCCCCGGGCCGGATCCCGAAGCTCGCGCCTGGAGCGAGGGTGAGGAAGGCCCAGTCGAGATTGACGTGCTTGCGTGTGAAGTTCCCGGTCAGCGTCTCGTTCGTGGAGACCGGGTTGTTGGGATCACCGCTGGCCACCCGGACGGTCGCGGAGAGCTCGTCGCTGAACGCCACCTTCAGGCCGACGCGGGCACGCACCCGCTCCCGATTGCGCGCCGTGACGTCCTGCCCGCTCTTGTGGGGCTGGTGGTAGAAGCCCTCGTGGCGGAGACGCACATCGCCGAAGAGCGTCGTCTTCTTCACCCAGTCGGGGAGCTCGAGCCCCTTCTTGGCCTCGGCCGCAGCGGTCTTGCTCTCCTCCGCCGTCTGCTCGACCTGCTTCTGGGTCGCCTGACCGATCGCCCGCTGCTGCTGTAGCTGGTCGCGCAGCTGCTGGATCTCGGCCTGGGTCTTCCGGAGCTGCTCCTCGAGCAGGCGCAGCCGCCGCTCGGTCGGATCCTCGGCCCGCCCCATTGCGGGCAGGGCGAGCAGACCGAGGGTCACCAGAGCCGTCGGCTTGATCTTCCGCATCGTCTCCCCTCCCGGCGCTGCCCTCTGTCGTAAATTCGGCCTGCTGTCAAAATACCACGCCGGGGACTCGACGATCTTCCTCAATTCTTCCCCGGAACGTAACCCGGCTGTCACATTTTGTTGGCCCGACGGGCTCCGTCACACGGGGGTAACGGTCCACCGACCGCTGTCACATCTTTGCGGGGATGTTACACGCCCGGCAGCAGCCGCTTCCGGACCGCGCGCCCGATCCGCCGGAGGTGGCGGGGGGCAAGGAGCCAGCGGAGCTTCGCGTGCGTCCGCGGTGCGCGTCCCCGGAGCTCGAGCGCAACGACACCACCCTTCTTGAGCGACAGTGCCATGCCGTCCGGAGAGCCGGTCACGAGGAGTGCCACCACCTCGCTCAGCCCGGGCTCGTGGCCGACGATCCCGACATGCCCATGGCGAAGAAAGGGTTGAAGGGCGCGCACCGTCTCCGCGGGGGGGGCACCCTGCGCCAGCGCCGGCAGCTCCCGCGGCACGGGCTGGCCGCCGTAGATTTCCGCCACGATCGTGGCGGTCTCGGCGGCGCGCACCAGGGGACTCGTGAGAAGGACGTCGAAGCGGACGCCGATCGCGCGCAGCCCCGCGGCCGCCCCGCGTATCCGCTGGCGCCCGCGTGGCGTGAGGCGCCGGGCACCGTCGTCCTCGGCCGGCGCGCGCTCCTCGGCGATACCGTGCCGGATGACGTAGAGGATCATGTGCCCGTCGCGCGGAGTCGCGGCGGTGCCACCCGTCGGCTCGCGCTCGCGCGGAGCTCGGCGGCCACGCCGTCGCGCAGGCGTCGCCGGTCGAGGCGCTGCCAGGCTTCGGGGAAGCGCCGTCGGAGCTTGCGGCCGCGGCGGACGAAATCGAGGACCAGCGCGCCCGTGGCGAGGACGGTCGGCCGCGGGAGCCCCGCTTCCTCGGCGAGGGCGCGGAGCCGGGCAGCGATCGTGACGGCGTCCTGATGCTCGCCGAGCAGGTCCTGCAAGCGAACGAGCTGCCGGAGCAGCTTCCGCATCGACTTGCCGCCCAGGCCCCCGAGCGTCTCGACGGCGTAGCGGAGCCGCTTCACCCGGACCCGCAGGCGATGGAACGAGGCGGGGGAGGAGTCGGCGGACAGGCGGCGGCCGGACCGTAGCACGGAGCGGAGGAGCGGCCGGAGGAGGTCGGGCGCGATGTCCCCGAGGCGTACCGCACCACGCCGGCTCGCCGCGGGCGACACCGCGTAGCCCGCGAGCCGGTCGAGGAGCCGCCGGCAGCGACTCGAGTCGAGGGCGAGGATGAGGGCCTCGTGGGCGGCCACTCGCCGTTCGTGGAGGGCGATTCCGAGCGGACCGAGGAGGCTCCGGAGCTCAGGACCGAGCCGCTGCGCTCGCCCCAGCACCGCCTCGGAGAGCACGTCGGCGTCGCGCACCGGGCCGATGGCGCTCCCGAGCCAGGCCAGCTCCGCCAGTCCGTGCCCGGCCAACCGAACGGGGAGCACGGGCTCGAAGAGTCGCAGCGTCGCGCGCAGGCGCCGCGTCGACACCCGGAGCTGGTGAATCGGCTCGACCTCGCCCGCGCGGGCCCGCTCCTCGGACTCCGTGAACGCGCGCAGGTGATGGCGCACGACAGCGCGGGCCGCCGCGTCAGCAGCATCCTCCGGCGAGAGCACGAGCCCCCAGGTCCGCCGGGCCTTCGCGACCTCCGCCATCAGGCGCGCGACCGGCCGAGCGCCTTCTCCGGTTGCGGACGACGCCGGCGGCGCGCACTCGCAAGGTACATCGCGACGTGGGTCCGGAGGTCGCTCTGGATCGCATCGACGGGGCGCCGCGCATCGATCGTCACGAAACCGAACTCCCGGCCGAGCGCGTTGTATTCCGCGATCAGGCGACGCTGGTACCGCACGAAGGAGTCGAAGATGTCGGTGCCGAGCGCGAGGTGCATCCCCGACTCCCAGTAGTCCATGCCCTTCCCTTCGAGCACGCGCGGGACGAGGTGCTCGACGTCGATCTCGAGGTAGAGGACGAGGTCCGGGACGAGGGCGAAGCCAAAGACCTGCCGCGTCCAGGCCGGGTCGGCCCCCATCACGCGGTTCCGCGCGAACGCCGTGTACATGTACCGGTCGGCAAGGACGATGGACCCCGCATGGAGCGCCGGTAGGATCTGGTGCTCGAGCCGGTCGGCGAAGTCCGCGGCATAGAGCAGACTGAACGTCGTGACCGTCAGCTCGTGCCCCGCCTTCGCCTCGTTGATCGTGTCCGCAAGGAGCGGGGAACGGGTCCACCCGGTGTTGCTCACCGCATGACCCTCGAGCTCGAGCCACGGCCGGAGCAGCTCGATCTGGGTCGAGCGCCCGACGCCGTCAGTGCCCTCGATGACGATCAGGTGCCCCGGAAGCGGCCCGACCCGGAGGTAGGGCAGCCCCTCCCCGTACCATGGCTTCTGTCTGCGGTCTTCAGGCCCCATCCGCGCTCCCCGTCGCGCGCTTCCCCTCGTAGCGGCGTAACGTGTCCCGCACGAGCCGGCGGACGATCTTCTGCTGGCTCGGGATGTCGGCGGTGGCGTCGACGACGCGCAGGCCAAACTCCTCGGCGAGTTGGTCGTAAATTTCGAGCACGCGGCTCTGGAACATGCGGAAGCTGTCCACCGGATCGGTCGAAAGGCCGACGTCCATGCCGGCCTCGTGGTACTTGAGCTTGGTCCGCCCCGCGAGCAACCGATCGAGGCTCACCTCGATCGGCACGCGGAAGTAGAGCGCGAGGTCGGGCCGGGGTGCGAAGCTGTAGACCGAGCGCACCCACGCAGGATGAACGCCGCGCGCGACGTCACGGCTGAAGGCGGTGTAGACGTAGCGGTCGGCGAGCACGATCATGCCCGCCTTCAGGGGCGGGACGATCTGATAGGTGAGACGGTCGGCGAAGTCGACCGCGTGGAGGAGGCTGAAGGTGGTCGGGGTCAGCAGGTCCTTCTTCTTGCCGCGCTTCATCGCGCGGCGGACGAGGCGCGAGGAGTTCCACTCCGTGAAGCGCACGGGGTAGCCGCGGGACGTGAGCCAGCGGTCGAGGAGGAGGAGCTGCGTCGACTTGCCGGAGCCGTCGATCCCCTCGACGGTGATGAGCCGGCCGGGATAAGGGTGCGGCTGGCTCAGACTGGCGCTCCGGGCGATGGAGATCATGGCGCCCCGCTCGCGGGAAGCCCGACCGCCGCGGGCTCCGTGGACGTCCGCTGCCGCAGGATCGCAGGCCGCTCGAGGAGCCGCGCGAGCAGATCCGTCCGGCGCGCGGCCGCCCAGAGCTCCAGCTCCGCGTCGTCCCCCCGTGGCTCGGCCTCGATGACGAGGCGGCGGCCGGTGAACCGGGCGCTCACGGCACGCACTGCCGCAGAATGGGTCCGGTCGAGCGCGTCGGCCACGCGCAAGAGGGCGGCGAGCCCACGCACGACCTGGCGAAGCCGCGGCGGCAGCGCGCCCAGATCGCTCGGCTTGGGGGCCTGTTTCCGATGGCCGCGTGCCACCTGGGCGATCGTTTCGACCTCGATCCGTTCGAGGCCGAGCAGCTCGGCGTTCTGGATCAGGTAGCACGAGTGCCGGTGGTGGCGATCGCGGTCGATGGCGTGACCGATGTCGTGGAGGAGGGCGGCGTACTCGAGGAGCTCGCGCGCGGGCGGCGGGAGCGCGAGGGCAGGAGCCACGGCGTCGAAGAGCGAGAGCGCCAGGCGGGCCACGTGGCGACCATGCGGGTTCGGTCCCGCGAAGCGGGCAGCGAGCGCCTCGACCGATCGCCGGCGCCTTGCGGGTGCCCCACCCGCGTTCTCGCTGCGCAGGCGGGCGAGGTCGAGGAGCAAGCCTTCACGCAGGGCCCACGTGCAGGCGACGAGCGTCGGGGCTCCGGCCCGCGCGAGGATGAAGTCGAGCAGCACCGCCGCCGCCGGCATCAGGTCGACCCGCTTGGTATCAATGCCGGCGAGCCCGCTCCGTTTGGCGGCGTCGGCAGCGAGGATGCGCCGGCGCAGGCGTCGGAGCTCGCGCGCGCTCGCGCTCGCGCCGTGCAATCGGCCGAGGTCCTCGCCCCGCGCGGCGCGTGCCATCGCCACGAGCGTGTTGACGGTGCCTGACGTCCCGACGGCGCGTAGCACCGCGGCGTGCCGGACGCGGTCGAGCAGCGCGCCGAGCACCTCCTCGAGGTGCCGCTCGAGCCGACGCACCTCCCGGGCGGTGGGCGGGTCATGCAGCAGGAAGCGCTCGGTCAGGCGCGCCACACCGAGCGGCAGGCTCCGCAGCCAGAGCGGGCGGCCGTCGTGGACGAGCACGAGCTCGACGCTGCCGCCGCCCACGTCGACGAGCAGGTGCGGCCCCCCTTCGAGCCCGAGCGCATGACGGGCGGCACGGAAGATGAGCCGCGCCTCCTCGAGCCCAGAGATGACCCGCACCGCGATCCCGGTCTCACGGCGCAGCCGGCGCACCAGCGCAGGCCCGTTCCGCGCCTCGCGCACCGCGCTCGTCGCCACGGCCCGCAAGCGGTCGACCCGCCGCGCGCGCGCGAGCCGTCCGAAGTCCTGCACGGCACGCACCGCCAGATCCATCGCCTCGGCAGAGAGCCGGCCAGTGGTGAAGGCGCGCCGTCCGAGGCGCACCATCTCCTTCACCCGCTCCACCACCCTCACGTGCCCTTCCGGCCTCACCTCGGCGATCACCATGTGGACCGAGTTGGACCCGACGTCGATGGCGGCCAGGCGCACGGCGGCATCCTAGCGATCTGCCCATTTCGTGTCACATGGGGTCCCCCCACCTACGCCGCGTCCTTTCACGTGCCTGTCACGTGATTGTAACACTGCACCGCTAGAGATCCCGACGAAAGAACGAGAGGAGGGGAACATGCGACAGCGAGTCTGGGTGGCTGGGGTTCTGGGTCTCGCGCTCGCCGCGGCCGCGTCGCGCGCGGCGGTACTCGTCACGGGCGCGGGGGCGACCTTCCCGTACCCGATCTACTCCAAGTGGTTCGACGAGTTTCACAAGCACTTCTCCGACTTCCAGATCAACTACCAGTCGATTGGCAGCGGGGGTGGCATCCGGCAGGTCACCGAGGGCCGTCGTCCCGACCTTCAACCTGGCAGGCATCGAGCGACTCCGCTTCACACCCGAAGCGCTGGCCGGCATCTTCCTCGGCAAGGTGACGAAGTGGGACGACGCGGCGATCGCAGAGGCGAACCCCGGGGTGAAGCTGCCCGCCATAGCCCTCGTCCCCATGCATCGCTCGGATGGTAGCGGCACGACCTACATCTTCACCGACTACCTGAGCAAGGTGAGTCCCGAATGGCAGCGGAACGTCGGCCGGGGCACCTCCGTCAACTGGCCGGTCGGGCTCGGGGGCAAGGGCAACGAGGGAGTCGCCGGACTGGTCAAGCAGACCCCCAATGCGATCGGCTACGTCGAGCTGATCTACGCCCTGCAGAACAAGCTGCCCTACGGCGACGTCCGGAACCGGGCCGGCCAGTTCGTGCTGGCGAGCCTCGAGAGCGTCACCGCAGCGGCCGCCGCGGCCGAGAACATGCCCGACGACTTCCGCGTGTCGATCACGGATCCGCCCGCGGCCGCGGCCTATCCGATCGCGAGCTTCACCTGGCTCCTGGTTCCGACCCGCATCGCCGACGCCGAGAAGGGCGCCGCGATCAAGAAATTCCTCGAGTGGATGCTGAGCGACGGGCAGAGCTTCGCCGCGCCGCTCAACTACGCCCCGCTGCCTCTGGCGGTCGTGACCCGCGAGCGGCAGGCCCTCAGCAAGATCGCCGTCGGAGGGTCGTAGTCACGGAGCACGCGGAGGCGATCGGGGTCACCCTCGGCGTCGGCCGCGCCGCGAGACCCTGCGTGCGCCCGCGCCGGCTGGGCGATATCATCTTCCGCGCCGGCACGCTCGGCCTGGCGCTCTCGGTGCTCGCCATCACGGGCACCGTGGCGGCCGTCCTGCTCCTCCAGTCGCGGCTGGCCCGGGAGGCATTCGGCTGGTCGTTCCTTTGGACGTCCACCTGGGACCCGGTGGCACTCCGCTTCGGCGCCCTCCCCTTCATCTACGGGACGCTGATGACGACCTTCCTCGCCCTCGCGCTCGCAGTGCCGGTCGGGCTCGGCGCAGCAGTTTGTCTTGCCGAGCTCCTCCCCCTGCGCGTCGCCGACGGACTCACCTTCCTGATCGAGCTCCTGGTCGCCGTGCCGAGCGTCGTCTACGGACTGGTGGGCGTCTTCGTCCTCGTGCCGGCGATGCGGAGCGTGGAGACCGCGGTCCAGAACGCGCTCGGCTTCATCCCGCTCTTCTCGGGTCCGATCTACGGCGTCGGGCTGCTCACGGCCAGCGTGCTCCTCGCCGTCATGGTGGTCCCGTTCATCATCGCGGTCTCGCGCGAGGTCCTGCTCGCCGTGCCCCAGACGCAGCGCGAGGCCGCCCTCGCGCTCGGCGCGACGCGCTGGGAAATGGTGCGCCACGTCGTCCTGCCGTACGCGCGATCGGGCATCCTCGGCTCGATCTTCCTGGCCCTCGCCCGCGCGCTCGGGGAGACGATGGCCGTGACGATGGTGATCGGGAACCGGCCGGAGATCTCCGCCTCGCTGTTCGCGCCCGCCTACACGATGGCGGCGGTGCTCGCCAACGAGTTCACCGAAGCGACCGACGACGTCTACCTCGCCGCCCTGGTGGAGATCGGGCTCGTGCTGTTCGCGATCACGCTGGTGGTGAACGCGATCGCCCGCCTGCTCATCGGGCGCGTGCAGAGGTCCCCCTCGGCGGCCGCATGACACCCATCCCCGGGAGCTATCGGCGCCGGCGCATCGTCGAGGGGGTCATGTTCACCGCGGCGGGGCTGGCGACCGCGACATCCGTCGGCGTCCTGCTCTTCCTCCTCGGTTACATCGCGGTCCACGGCGTCGCGGCGCTCTCGCTCAGCTTCTTCACGAACTTGCCCGCGCCGGTCGGTGAGCCCGGCGGTGGCATGGCGAATGCGATCGTCGGCAGCGCCAAGATCCTCCTCGTGGCGGCGATGGTCGGCGTTCCGATCGGCTTCCTCGGCGGAGTCTACCTCGCGGAGTACGGGCGGGGCTCGGTTGCCTTCTGGGTCCGCTACGCGGCCGACGTGCTGAACGGCGTCCCGTCGATCGTGATCGGCATCGCCGTCTACGCACTCCTCGTCCGCCCGCTCGGCCACTTCTCGACCTTCGCCGGCGGGGTGGCGCTCGGCCTCATGATGATCCCGGTGGCGCTCCGGGCCACCGAGGAGTTCCTCCGCCTCGTGCCCGACTCGCTGCGGGAGGCCGCGCTCGCGCTCGGCGCCCCGACCTGGGTGACGATCATGCGGGTCGTGATTCCGGCCGGCATACGCGGGATCGTGACCGGCCTCCTCCTCGCGCTCGCGCGGGTGGCGGGCGAGACCGCTCCCCTCCTCTTCACCGCCCTCAACAACCGGTTCTGGAGCCCTGGCTGGCGCGCCCCCACCGCCTCCCTCCCAGTCATGATCTTCACCTATGCGATCGCGCCCTACGACGACTGGCACCGCCAGGCGTGGGCGGGCGGGCTCGTGCTCCTGATGCTCGTCCTCGGCCTCAACGTCCTCGCCCGCGTGCTCATGCGCGGGGGCGCGGTCCGGAGCGCGGGCTAGCGCCATGGCCGCCGCGATCGACATCGCCCTGCCGCGCCCATCGAGCACACCCGGCACCGAGGCCGCCGCACCGGTCAAGATCGTCGTGCGGGACCTGACCGTCCGTTACGGCGACACGGTCGCCCTCGACGCCGTGTCGATGGACATCCCCTCGCACCGCGTCACCGCCCTCATCGGTCCATCGGGCTGCGGGAAGTCGAGCTTTCTCCCTCCGCCGGCGGGTCGGCATGGTGTTCCAGAAGTCGAACCCCTTCCCGAAGTCGATCTTCGACAACGTCGCGTTCGGTCCGCGCGTGCACGGCGTGCGCGACGCCGTGCAGCTGAGGGGCATCGTCGAGCGCACCCTCCGGCAGGCGGCGCTCTGGGAGGAGGTCGCCGATCGGCTCGAGGCGTCGGCCCTCGAGCTCTCCGGGGGCCAGCAGCAACGCCTGTGCATCGCCCGCGCGCTCGCCGTCGAGCCGGAGATTCTCCTCATGGACGAGCCGGCCTCGGCGCTCGATCCGATCGCCACGGCGAAGATCGAGGAGTTGATCCACGAGTTGAAATCGGCGTACACGATCGTCATCGTGACCCACAACATGCAGCAGGCCGCCCGTGTCTCCGATCTGACGGCGTACTTCTACCTCGGCCGCCTGATCGAGTTCGGCCCGACCGAACGGCTCTTCACCAATCCCACCCGGCAGGAGACGGAGGACTACATCACGGGTCGCTTCGGGTGATGCCCCTCCACACCGACAGGACGTACGAGGAGCACCTGGGCGAGCTCCGCACCGCGGTGCTCGAGATGGGTGGACTCGTGGAAGAGCAGATCGGGCAGGCCGTGCGGGCGCTCATCGAACGGAACGAGCCGCTCGCCCGCTCGACCATCGCACGGGATCACACCGTCAACCGCTTCGACGTCGAGATCGACGACCTCTGCCTCAAGCTGCTCGCCCTCCACCAGCCGGCCGCGCGCGATCTCCGCCTGATCACCACCGCGCTCAAGATCACGACCGATCTCGAGCGCATCGGGGACATGGCTGAGCACATCGCGGAGCGCGCCGTCGAGCTGGTGCACGAGTCGCCCATCAAGCCCTACATCGACATTCCCCGCATGGCGGAGCTCTCGCGCGACATGCTTCATCGGAGCCTCGACGCCTTCGTGCGCGAGGACGTCGAGCTAGCGCTCGCCGTCTGCGTCGCGGACGACCAGATCGACAAGCTCCACGAGCAGCTCTTCCGCGAGCTGCTCTCGTTCATGGTCGAGGACCCGACGACCGTCACCCGGGCGATGCGCCTCCTCTTCGTGTCGAAGTGTCTCGAGCGGGTCGGCGATCACGCCACGAACATTGCCGAGATGGTGATCTTCATGGTGAAGGGTCGCTCGATCCGCCACATGGACACCCCGCCGCGCGATCTCTAGCCGCGTCGGCGGTCACCGGGGAAGGGACGTCGCTCGCGTCGACGCCGCGCGGGTGGCGGCGTTGCGCTCGGCGCGGGATCCGGTCGGCACCGCCGGAAGGAAGACGCTCACCGTCGTCCCCCGGCCCATCGTGCTCGCGATGGCGAGCTCGCCGCCGTGAGCCTGGACGATGTGCTTGACGATCGCGAGCCCGAGGCCCGTGCCGCCGAGCTCCCGGGACCGCGCCTTGTCGACGCGGAAGAAGCGCTCCGTCAGCCGCGGGACATCGCGTGCCGGGATGCCGATCCCGGTGTCCTCGACGGCGATCTCGACCATGCCGGCGTGTCCGCCGCCCGCCGGCCGCGCCCGGACCACCACCCGACCGCCGGCCGGCGTGTACTTGATCGCGTTGTCGACGAGGTTGATGAGCACCTGCCGGAAGCGATCTCCATCGGCGGTGATGAGGGACGTCTCGGGGGCAACGGCCTGCTCGAGGCTCAACCCGGACCGGGCCGCCGCATCGCCGAGAATCTGCAGCACGTCTTCGATCGCGGGCGTGACGGCCACGGTCCCCAGGCGGAGGGGCCTCCGCCCGAGCTCCAGATCGGAGAGCGCGAGGAGGTCGTCGATCAGCCGGCCGAGGCGCTCGGAGTGCCGGTCGATGACGGAGAGGAACCGGCCCCGCGTTGCCGGATCGTCCCCGGCGCCGCCGAGGAGCGTCTCCGCGTAGCCCTTGATGGCGGTGAGGGGGGTCCGGAGCTCGTGCGACACGTTGGCCACGAAGTCTCGCCGGATCACCTCGAGCCGGCGGAGCTCCGTCACGTCGTGGAGGACGAGGACGAAGCCGAACGGCTGTCCGTCCACTCCCCGCAGGCGGGCCCCGTTCGCCTGGAGCGTGCGCCCCTCGCCGCCGCCGAGGGTCACGTCGCGCGACACCACCGAAGCGCCGGCACGGAGCTCGCGAGTCAGCTCGGCCAGTGCAGGGTCGCGGGTCAGCTCCGCGAGCGGACGGCCCTGGCCGTCGAGCTCGGCCGGGATGTCGAGGACCTCCCGCGCGCGCCCGTTCAGCAACACGACGCGGCCGTCGAGGTCCGTGACCAGCACGCCCTCCACCATCCCGCGGAGAATCGCCTCGA